>NZ_QHJN01000140.1:0-21676 GCF_003947565.1 Actinomadura sp. WAC 06369
CCACGCGCCCCGCGCATCGCGGACGGACGCGCGCCGCGCGCCGCGCTCGGCCGGGCCGCGTTCGACCGCCGGGACACCGCCCTGCGGGGCGTCCTGCGCGCCCTGCGGGCCCGCGCCGGCCGCGTCACGGCCGGCCTGTCCGCGCGGCGGCCGCGCCCCCCGCGCGTCCCGTCCCCACCCGGCGGGCCCCGGCCGTCCCCGCCCGTCCCGGCGACGCCTTTCCTCCGTTCGGGCATCGCTCCGAACGTCTCCGAAAGGGCCGTGCATGACCGATAACCGGCAGAAAGCCCGTTTCAGCGTGCTGATCTGGCTGTCCGGCGCACAACCCGAAATCCTCCGGCAGTGCCCCACGGAACGCGCCAAGTACCAGGGCATCGGCGCCGCGGTGCTGATCACGGCCGGAATGGCCGCGGTGTCGATGGCGTTCGCGCTGTCCATGGCGGTCAAGGCGCCGCTGCCCGTCGCGCTCGTGTTCGCGGCGCTGTGGGGCGTCGCGATCATGCTGCTGGACCGCTGGCTCGTCACCACGATCCAGCGGCAGGAGCGCAAGCGCCACGCGTTCTACCTCGCCGCGCCGCGCGTCCTGTTCGCCCTGCTCATCGGCTTCGTGATCTCCACCCCGCTGGTCCTGCAGATCTTCAAGCCGGAGATCGACGTCGAGTTGCAGCGGATGAAGGCGTCCGCCGCCGACAGCAACGCCCGGGCGGCCGAGTCCGGCGACCTCGGCAAGCGCATCGCCGAACTCGACGCCGAGGCCAAGCGGCTGGAGGGCGTCATCGCCAGCGGCGGCGACTCCGGCACCGACCTGAACAGCGACCCCACCATCGCCGGCCTGCGCAAGCAGGAGGCGGCCGCGCTGAAGCGCGTCACCGAGGCCCGCGAGGAGCTCATGTGCGAGCTGAGCGGGCGCGGCGAGTGCCAGGCGGGCGACGGGCCGCTCGCGGAGCAGCGCAAACGGCAGCTCGCCGACGCGGAGGAGCAGCTCGCGACCGTCCGCCGGCAGATCACCGAACGGCAGGAGGCGCTGAAGCGGCAGGGCGCGACGGCCCGCGAGGAGAACGTCGCCGCCGCGAAGGAGCGGCTGCCGCGCGTCCGCGCGCAGCTCTCCGCCGCGCAGGAGCAGCGCGACGCCCTCGACAGGGGGTTCGCGTCCACCAACGCCGAGTCCGACGGGCTGCTGCTGCGGCTCAAGGCCCTCAACCAGCTCACCGAGGACGACGGGACGCTCGCCGCCGCGCACCTCCTGCTGTTCCTGCTGTTCACGTCGATCGAATGCCTGCCGATCTTCGTGAAGCTGCTCCTCGTGCTCGTCCCAAAGCGGAGCCTGTACGAGGAGATCCTGGAGATCGAGGAGCGGCGGCGGATGCGGGTCGCGGCGGAGACGGCGCGCCGCGAGCAGAACGCGCAGATCCTCGCGGCGGAGGACATCATCTCCCAGGCCCGGCTGCTGCGCGAGGCCCGCGACGCCGCGATCCCCCGCATGGTGGAGCAGACCGTCCGCGTGGAGATGGAGGTCGCCGAGGCCGTCCTCACCGAGTGGCGGAACCGGGAGATGCGCAACGTCCCCGGCAACCTCGACACCTACATCGCCGCGGACGCGTTCCCGCACGCCGACGTCCGCCCCTACCCGGCGCAGAACGGCAACGGCCTGCCCCCGTCGGGCCCGCCCCCGGCAGGACGGGGCCCCGCCGGGCCTCCCCCTACCGGACCAGGGGGGTCTCAGGGGTGAATCAGGGCGAATCCCGGATGTCAGGCACGGCCGCAGCGGGCATGCTCGAGGTATGGACATGGAGAAGACCACCGCAAGCAAGTCGCTGAGACGCGTCCACGAGGGGCGCCTGGTCGCGGGCGTCTGCGCGGGCACCGGACGGTTCCTCGGCGTGGACCCCAACATCGTCAGGCTCGGCCTCGCCGTCTTCACGCTGTTCGGCGGCGCCGGCATCGCCCTCTACGTGATCGGCTGGCTGCTGATGCCCGACGAGGGCGCGCCGAAGTCGATCGCCGAGGACCTCGCGAAGAAGGCCGGCGACTCCCCGGCGTTCCAGGACGCCGTCCAGAAGGCGAAGGACGCCGTGAACAGCAAGCGGGACAAGACCTCCGTCTAGGAGGCGGGGGCCGATCTGCGGGCGTCGTCGCCCGCCTTGGCGACGACGACGGACGCGGCGTCCGTGAACGCCGTGCCGCGGATCTGGTGCCACGACAGGGCGAGCGCCGCCGCGGCCGACAGGCCGAGGGCGCCCGCCAGCGCCACGACCGTCTCCGGGCCGAGCACCTCGGCGACGGCCCCGCCGACCAGGATGCCCAGGCCCTGGCCCGCCAGGATGCCCGACTGCGCGAGGCCGAACGCCTGGCCGCGTCCGCTCGGCGGCACCGCCGCGACGAACGCCGCGTTGGCCGCGAGCTGGTACGCGCTGCCCACGCCCGACAGCGCCCACAGCAGCAGCACCGCCCACAGCGGCGGCTGCAGCCCCGACCCGACGAGCGGCACGCACGCCAGCATCGCCATCCACCCCATCGACCGCAGCCGGTTCGCCGGACGGACGAACCGGCTGTACAGGAACGCGCCGACCACCATGCCCGTCGGCATCGCCGACATCAGCAGCCCGACCGTCACCGCGCTGTCGTCGAACGTCGCCGCGTACGGGGCGGCGAGCCCCTCCGGGATCGTGTAGAAGGCGCACAGCCACGCGAACGACACCAGGGACCGCAGGGTCGGGTCCCCGAACACGAGGCGGGCGCCGTCCCGCATGCCGCGCCACAGGCCGAGCGACTGGGCGTCCCGCTCCTTGGGCGCCGGGCGGCGCCGCAGCCCCCCGACCAGGATCACCGCGGACGCACCGAACGTCAGCGCGTTCAGGGCGAGCGCCTCCCGGGCGCCGACCGCCGCGACGACCGCCCCGCCCGCCAGGAACCCCAGCATCTGCGTGACCTGGTGGGTGATGTTGTTGATCGCCGTCCCGGCGACGAACCGGTCGCCCTCCAGGACGTCCGGGAGCACCGCCGCGCGCGCCGCCGTGAACGGCGTCCCCAGCAGCACCGTGAGGAACACCAGGACGCACAGCGCCCCCAACGGCAGCGCCAGCACGGCCATCACCGCGACCAGCACCGCCCGGACGACGTCGCAGACGATCATCACGGTGCGGCGGGGGAACACGTCGGCGAGGCCCGACAGCAGGGGGCCGCCGACGATCGGCGGCAGGTACGTCAGCGCGTAGGTGGCGGCGGTGAGCAGGGCGTTGCCGGTGCGCTCGTACACCAGGACGGCCAGCGCCACCTGCGCGAGCTGGTCGCCGATGAACGACAGCGCCTGCGCCAGCCAGAGGGCGCGGAACTCCCGCACCGCGAACACCTCGCGGTAGGTCGCCTGCGCCTCCGGCGGGCGCCGGTGCCTGCCGGTCCGTCTCTGCCTACCCGCCACGCGCGCTCCAGGTCGGGCCGCCCCGGGTTGGGCGACACTCCTATTAACTCACGCTGCGTGGCAGTTATGTGACCTACAGTGCCCGATTGCCGTGACTTATTCGCGATCAGTAGCCCAGCTCGTGCAGTCTGTCATCGTCGATTCCGAAATGGTGGGCGATCTCATGGACCACGGTGATCCGCACTTCGTCCACCACGTCCTCCTCCGTCTCGCAGATCCGGAGGATCTCCCGACGGTAGATCGATATGTGATCGGGCAGGACACCGCCGTACCAGTCACCGCGTTCGGTTAGGGGTACGCCTTGGTAAAGACCGAGCAGGCCGTCCTCGGGCGCGTCATCCTCGACCACGATGACGACGTTGCGCATGTGGGCGGTCAGCTCGGGCGGGATGCTGTCGAGGGCCTCGCCCACCAGGTCCTCGAACGCCTCGCGCGTCAACTCGATCACACCGGCCATTCTGCTCGACAGGAAGGGGACCCGTGCCCAAGGTCCGCGCCTCGATGGCCCAGACCCGTTCCCGGCTCGGCACCGGCCTGCGCCGCCTCGGCGGCCGCGTCGTCACCCCCGTCGGCCCCACCAACGTGCAGCTCAGCCTCCAGCCGTCCCTGCACGGCGGGACGGCCCTCGAACTGCCGCCCATCGGGGCGCTGCGCCTCGACACCCACTGGGGGCCGCTCGCGCTCGAGGCCAAGCTCACCGAGGTCCGCCCCGACGAGGCGCAGCGGCTCATCGAGGACGACGTCGAACTCGCCCGGGTCACCGACAGCATCGCCGGCGAGCTCCGCGACGGCGTCAAGGACCTCCTCGTCCGCGCCGCCGCCCTCGCCCTCGCCGCGAGCTTCCTCGCCACGCTCGTCCTGTTCCGGTCGTGGCGGCGGGCCCTGCTCGGCATGGGCTCCGCGGCCGCCGGCGTCGCCGCCGTCCTCGTCCTGACGTGGACGACGTTCAACCCGCGCGCCATCAGCGAGCCCCGCTACACCGGCCTGCTCGCGAACGCGCCCCAGGTCGTCGGCGACGCGCAGAACCTCGTCGACCGGTTCTCCGCCTACCGCGAGCAGCTCGCCAAACTCGTCGGCAACGTCTCCGAGCTGTACGCGACGACCTCCACCCTGCCCGTCTACGAGCCCGACCCGTCCACGATCCGGGTCCTGCACGTATCCGACGTCCACCTCAACCCGGCCGCCTGGAGCGTGATCGACTCCGTCGCGACGCAGTTCCAGGTCAAGTTCATCATCGACAGCGGCGACATGATGGACCACGGCAGCGAGGCCGAGAACGAGTTCGCGAACTCCATCGAGGACCTCGACGTCCCCTACGTCTACGTCCGCGGCAACCACGACTCCGAGGGGACCGCCGAAGCCGTCGCCGAGCAGGACAACGCGATCGTCCTCGACGACGAGACCCGCGAGATCGAGGGCCTGCGCGTCTACGGCGTCGGCGACCCCCGCTTCACCCCCGACAAGTCCACCCGCGACGACGGCGTCGGCGCCGAGCAGCTCTACGCGCAGGGCGCCGTCCTCGCCGAGAACCTGCGCGAGACCCGCGCCAACCCCGACATCGCCGTCGTCCACGACCCCACCGAGGGCAAGGCGTTCTCCGGGCTGACCCCGCTCGTCCTGTCCGGCCACACCCACACGCGCAAGACCGAACTCCTGCCGACCGGCACCCGCCTGTTCGTCCAGGGCTCCACCGGCGCCGCCGGCCTGCGCGGCCTCGAGCACGAGGAGCCGACGCCGTTCGAACTGTCCGTCCTGTACTTCAACCGCTCCAGCAAGCGCCTGCAGGGCTGGGACGACCTGCGCCTCGGCGGCCTCGGCCTCACCTCGGCCCACATCGAGCGCCAGCTCGAACCCGAACCCGACCGCGCGATCTCGCCGCGCCCGCCCGCGATCGCGCCGCCGTCCTCCCCGACCTCCCCGTTCCCGTCCGAGTGGCCGTCCGACTGGCCGTCCCGCACCCCGTCCCCGCCGCCCTCGCCGACCCCGTTCGGCGCCTCGCCCCGCGCGTCCGCGTCGGAAGGGGGATAACCGTTTGTGCGGGCGCCCACGTTGTCCCCTACACTTGTCACGGTCGAGTGGCGTGCACGCCACGGCACCGGGCCCCCTTCGTCTAGCGGCCTAGGACGCCGCCCTTTCAAGGCGGTAGCGCCGGTTCGAATCCGGTAGGGGGTACCACACACCTGGCTGCGGGCCGGGGAGCTCTCCTTCGCCGCTCAGGCTCACCTGCTGGTTGCAGCGGCGCCTTCCGTCCCTCTGGCCGCGCGCATGCGCCCCGCCGGGGTCCTGCGGGCTGGAGGACTCCGGCGGGGCTCGGTTATGCGGAACTTCGCGCTCCGAACGGCACGGCGATTGGGGATGTCGCCGACCGCCCGTCCAGTCTCCCCGGACGGGTCACGCCGGCCAAGGGAGCATTGATCGGAATGCGCGGCCGATTGATCGGCGGCGCCGGATCAATCCGCCGGTCACCCCGCGCCCGCGCGTTTCGCGAGGCCGTCGAGGTAGCGCGTGAGGGAGTGCTCGAACAGGTCGTCCAGATCGTCCGCGACCACGATCTCCTCCACGGCCGAGAGGTAGGGGAAGCGCCCGGACCGGAAGTGCCGCCGCGCCTCGACCTCCATCGCCGCCCACCAGTCGGTCGTGCGCATGCGCGTCTCGTGCGCCATGCGCAGCTCGTCCGCCGCGGTCAGGGCGAGGCCGCGCACGAGCGCGGGGAGGGCGACGGCGGCCCGCCACCGCTCGGCCCCCGCCAGCCCGAGCCGCGCGAGCGCCCGGAGGGTGCGTTCGCTGTGCTCCATCGCCTCGGGCACGTACGGCGGCCTCATCGGCGACATGAACCCGGCCAGCCACGGGTGGCGGCGGTAGAGGCGCCACTGCAGCCGGTAGACCTCCTCCAGCTGCGCGCGCCACCCCTCGGGCGCGACGTTGGCCAGCGGTTCGGTGCGGAACACCGCGCGGATCATCAGCAGTTCGAGCTCGTCCCGGCCCGCGACGTGGTGGTACAGGGACATCGGCGTCACGCCGAGCCTGCCCGCGAGGCCGCGCATGGAGACCGCGTCCGTCCCCTCCCGGTCGGCGAGCGCGACGGCGGCCGCGACGATCCTCGCCCGCGTCAGGTCGCGCGGCGCGAGCCGCGGAGCGGGCGGCGGGCGCCGCTCGGCGGCCCTGACCACGCTGCCCGAACCGGGCGTCGTGACGATCAGCCCCTCCTCGCGCAGCCGGGCGAGCGCGCGGCTCGCGGTCGCCATCGCGACGCCGAAGTCGCGCACGATCCGGCGGGTCGAGGGCACGCGGTCGCCGGGGCGCAGCTCGCCGTCGGCGATCCGCCGGCGCAGCTCGTCCGCGACACGCCGCGCCGGTCGTCCGTCCTCCGCGTCCATGGCGCAGACTGTACTAGTACGGTCGGCGGCGCGGTGTAGGCACGGGGCGCCTTTCCCTGCCATGCGGGCAGTACGGCTGGGGAAGTGTACTCGCGTGGCGGGCTCGCGGTTCGGCTCGTCCATACGGTGTACAAATGAGCTTCGACGACAGAGACCTGGCGCTCACCGATGTCACCGTGATCGACGTCACCGGCGGACCGTCCCTGCCCGGCCGGACCGTCCTCGTGGCGAACCGGACGATCACGACGGTCGGTCCCGCGTCCGAGGTCGCGATCCCGCCCGGCGCCCGCGTCCACCACCTCCCCGGGCGGTACGTGATGCCGGGCCTGACCGACATGCATGTGCACAGCGACACCGACGCGTCCCTCGAACGGCTGTTCCCCGCGCTCTACATCGCCGGCGGGGTGACGACGGTCCGCGAGATGTGGGGGAAGCCGCAGCTGCACGAGTGGCGGAGACGGACGGCCGCCGGGGAGATGATCGGGCCGCGTTCGGTCATCGCAAGCCCGATCGTCGACGGCGCGCCGACCCTGTGGCAGGACATCCCCGTCGACTCGCCGATCGCCGCGGTCACCACCGGGCCGGACGCCAGGCGCGCGGTGGGCGAGGCGAAGGACGGCGGCGCGGACTTCGTGAAGGTGTACTCCCGGTTGGAGCGGGAGCCGTACTTCGCGCTGCTCGACGAGGCGGCCCGGCTCGACATGCCCGTGGTCGGGCACCGCTCCGACCGGGTGCCGTTCGGCGAGCAGATCGGCGCGGGCCAGCGCTCGTTCGAGCACGTCCACGGGCTGTGGCCGGCGACCTCCGCCGACGCGGACCGGCTGGAGGCCGCGATGGCGCGGATCTCCACGCGGGACGGGTCCCACTACGCCGACTGGTTCAGGCAGGTCACCGACGTGGAGTGGGAGTCGCTGAACCGCTACAGCCGCGCATCGGCCGCGTCGCTGTTCGAGCGCATGGCCGCCGCCGACGTCGCCTACTGCCCGACGCTCGTCATGCACGCGACGATCGAGCTGGCGGAGTGGATCCGCCTGGACGACGAGCGGTTCGCGTACATGCCGCCGGACACGCGGGACATGTGGGCGTTCGTCCGGGACGAGATCTTCCACGGCGGGGGGCGCAGCACCGAGGAGGCCGCGAGGCGGCGCACGATGTTCGACCACCGGCGGGCGGCGGTCGCCGCGATGGAGGAGGCGGGCGTGCGGCTGCTCGCCGGCACCGACACCGGAGGCCCCGGCCTCTTCCCCGGCTTCGCGCTGCACGAGGAACTCGAGTTCCTCGTGAGCGCCGGGCTGACGCGGCTGCGCGCCCTCCAGGCGGCGACGATCGAGCCCGCCCGGTTCCTCGGCCGCGAGCGGACCTCCGGGTCGGTCGAGCCGGGCCGGCTGGCCGACCTGCTGGTCCTGGACGCGGACCCGCTGGCGGACATCCGGAACACGCGGCGCATCCACGCGGTCGTCGCCGACGGCCGCTACATCGGCCCGGACGAGCGCCGCCGCCTCTTCGACGACGCGGCCGCGGACGTGAAGGAGGCGCAGGGCGCGTGACGAACGACGCTTCGCCGCAGACCGACCGCGCCGTCCGCGTGCTCCTGGCCGCGTTCCGCGACGACGACGTCATGACGTGGCTCACGACCGACGTCTCGGCCCGGCTGTTCGAGTTCGTGGTGACCGAGTCGGCCGCGGCCGGGGGCCTCGACGTCCTGGACGACACCGCGGTCGCGGTCTGGTTCCCCTCCCCCGCACCGGACGCCGGGGAGCCGCCGCCGGGGCTGCCGGACAGGCTCCGGGCGTTCCTGGAGACCACGGCCGCGCGCCATCCGGTGGACCGTCCGCACTCCTACCTGCAGTTCCTCGGCGTGCACCCGGCCCACCAGGGCCGCGGCACCGGCTCCGCACTGCTCGCCCGCGGTCTCGCGCGTGCCGACGCCGCGGGCCTGCCCGCGTACCTGGAGGCGACGTCGCCGCAGAACCGCGGCCTGTACGAACGCCACGGTTTCGCGCCGTTCGGCGCCCCGATCGTCCTGCCCGACGGCCCCACCATCTGGCCGATGTGGCGAGAGCCCCTGGCCCCGCCCTCGAACCCGGCGAACGAATGACTCGACGCCTTGCGGCTCCGAGGTTCAGCCCTGCGGGCTCTCGGAGCCCGACGTTGCGTCGGGCGCCGGCAACGGCCATGCCTCCGGAGCCGGGCCGAAGGCGCGGCGGCTGGACCTGACGGTCAGAGAGCCGATGGCGGCGTTGGCTCCGCCACCGATCACGGCGCCGATACCGAACGGCGCCACCCGACCGAGAACGATGATCCCCTGCTTGGTCCCGTACTTCGTGATGAAGTTCTTGCCCAAGATCTTGTTGATCTGACGCAGTGTCTCGACGGGCACCTTGGCGACGATCTGACGTCCCCAGTGCTGCCCCGTACGCTCGGCGACCTTGGAGATGGTGGCGGAGCCGGACCCGCCGAGCATGATGCCCATCACGATCGTCCGGCGGCGCTCGATCTCGTCGATGGGGACTCCGTGGACTTCGGCGACCGAGAGCGCGAACAGAGCGCTCAGCTCGAGGGACGAGAAGGTCTCGCCCGCCGTCAGCGCCAGCGCGACACCCGTGCCGACGCCGGGCGCGGCCGCGGTGCCTCCGACCGCGGCACCCGTGCCGGTCAAGGCGCTGACGTACATGCGCTCCAGAGACCGGATCACCTGTGCCGGCGTCGCCTCCGGGTTCCGCTGGCGAGCCCGGGCGATGTTCTTGCGCACCAGCGCGCTCTGGGCGTCGATCGCCTTGTCGAGGAGGTCGAGGACCCGCTGCCCTTGTCCGCCTGACGCCGGAACCGGGTCGAGGGCGTCTGCGGTCATGCCTTGATCTCCTTCGGTCGTCACATCCCGGCCGAGTCTCCCACTCGACCGGCCGCCCGGACCTCGCGGCGAATGGAGGAGGCCACCTCCGGACAGGAGGTAAACCTCGTCTCCGCACCTCGGCCGAGCCGAGCCCGCTCAGGCGATCTGGAGCCGGCACTGACTTCCACAGCGTCGACCCCCGTCAGCCCGACTTCGTCGCTCGTTCGTCCCGGACTGCGGGACGTACGCCGAGCCGGGTGCCCGTAGCCGGTGGTCGGGCTGGCCGGTGGGGCGAAGTCAGGCTTGGGGTTCTCGCTTGGGGAGGGGGTGTCGGCCTTGGGGGGTTCGGCTGACCGCAATGCTGTCGGCGCTGAGGGAAGCGGGCCGGTGGGCGGAGCGGGAGCGCAAGGAGGACGTCGAGGCCGCGCGCCGGGAACTCGCACGGTCTTCGAGGCCGTCGTCGCCGCCGGCGGCGGGGACCGGGAGGCGCGCGGCCCCCTTGAGGACATCTGCCCGCTCCTCCAGGAACTGCGCCCGCCCGGTCTGTCCCTCTGAGCGCGGCACGTGCGGTGGGCACGGTGGGTCAGCCGCAGTACCTCCACTGGGTGGTGGTCGTCCCGATGATCCCGCCGCCGTAGATCGCCTTGATGGAGCCCGTCCACCGGATGCAGGTGCCCGGGGCGTAGCCGCTGACCGCCGCGTAGTGCGCGTAGCTCCCCTCGTCCGTGAGCGTCGCCTTGCCCTGGCGCTCCAGGACGGCCTCCGTGTAGGTGGCGACGCCGTGCGCCCGTCCGACCCGCAGGGTGACCACGCAGTTCTCCTGGTACGTGCCGTTCCAGAGCACGTAGACCTCGCCCAGGGGCATGTTGTTGCGGTCGTCCCAGAGGTCTTCTCTGGTGAGGATGCGGTAGTCGCCGTTCGGCCAGCCGCATCCTTGCTCCGATACGACGGCCTGCCCGATGGTGTGGGCCGACGCGGGCGAGGCCGTGAACGTGAGTGCGGCGAGCACGAGGCCGAAGGCCGAAGCGATGCGCACGAGCATGCGCCGGTACGTCCGGGTCATGGCTGTTCCTCTCCGGTGCATCCGGCAGGAGCCGCCCGGCCACCCTTGCGGCGAGCCGAACCCCCGCCGGCTCGACTCCAGCAGGCTAGGACGCACGCGCGCGCGGCCCTTGATGCTGCGTGCACACGTGCTTGACGCCCCCTCCACAGCCGGGACGGCGCCCTATCGGCCTGCTCGTGCCCGCCGCCGGGCAGGCCCGGGCGGGCGCCCCGCCCGGGCTCGGCCGCGGGTCAGGGGGCCGCGCCGGTGACGGTGATCGGGGTCGCGCGGGCGACGCCGTTGACCTCGACCGCGAGCGTCGCCGTGCCGGGACGCAGGCCCGTGAGCTTCCCGGTGGACGGGTCGAACGCGGCGACGTGCCACCGGCGGGCGTCGTCCGGGTCGCCGATGTGCAGGGACGGCGACCCGGTCCAGTCGGCGCTCATCGGGTAGGCCAGCGGCAGGTCCCGGTCGTTCTGCCGTACGGTGACCGCGACGCCGGCGGTCGAGCCGTCCGGGACGGTGCGGGGCGCCGCGAGCGTCAGCCCGTCCACGTGCGGGCGCACCTCGGCCCGGAGCCACTGCGGGCCGGCGGCGTACGGGTCGCGGCGGGTGCGGGCGATGTCGGGCCGGGACGGCGGGGTCGCGCCGAACATCGTCCAGCCGGTGAAGCCGCCGTCGGCGGGGGACGCCGCCGCGTTCTTGCCCGAGTTGCCGTTGATGAACGACGGGACGCCGTCCACCCGGGACGCGTGGAACACGCCGACGTGGGCGTTCACGACGGCCGCGCCCTTGCCCGTCCGGGCCCGGAACTCGGCGAGCCACTCTTCGAGCATCGCCGCCTCCTTCCGGTCGGAGAGCCGGCTGTTCTTGGCCGGCAGCGGGTCGCGGGACGGGTGGTGGCCGAACACGACGACGGAGCGGACGGACGGGTCGCGGCGGGCGTCGTCCAGGGCGGTCCGCAGCATGCGGATCTGGTCGAACGAGCTTGTGCGGTACGTGCCGGTGGACGAGTCCAGCAGGACGAACCGGGTGCCCTTGTGATCGAACGTGCGGGACGGCTCGCCGAACGCCTTCCGGAAGTTGCCGATGGTGCCGGGGCCGTAGATCTCGTGGTTGCCCGGGACGTAGTGGTACGGCAGCTTCCCGCCGAGTTCCTCGTCGAGGATCCGCCGGGCGAGCGCGAAGTCGGCCTCGGTGCCGGTGTCGACGAAGTCGCCGTTGATGACGAGGAAGTCCGGCTCGGCGGCGAGCACCTCGCGGAGGGTGCGGCGGGCGCGCCGCACGTGGGCGCTGTCGGGGTCCGCCGCGACGAACTGGGCGTCCGACAGCACCGCGAACCGGTACCGGGCGCCGTCGACGGTGCCGTCCCGGACCACCATCGGGTCGGGGGGCCGCCGCTGCGCGGGCGGTGTCTCCACCGACGGCGGCACCTTCGCGACGAAGTCGTCGATGAGCACCTCCCCCGTGTACTGACGGTCCGCGGACGTCTCGATGGTGGAGAAGCGGTTCACCTTGATCGGGTACGCGACGGAGGCGGGCACCTGCATCTCCAGGTAGCGCCACCCCTCCCAGGTGATGTACGGGCCGTACAGCGAGTACGTCTGGTCGTTGGCGTCGGTGATGGTGAACGCCGTCCACTCGCCCTTGCCCTGGCCGCGGACCCAGGCGCCGAGGGCCTGCGGCTGCCCCTCGATCTCGATGGGCCGCGGCGGGTACGCGTACGCGGTGCGGGTCGCGGTCGACCGGGTGAAGTCGTACGACAGCCGCAGCCCGGCGCCGGTGCGGCCCTCGGCGACCGGTTCGACGGCGCCGGACCCCCGCGCGGTGCCGAACCGCCAGTCGGCGGCGTCGTCGAACGCCGCGATCGTCCGCCGGTCGAGGCCGACGCTGACCGGCACGGTCGTCCGGTGGCCCCGCACCTCGACCGTGACGAGCGCGGACCCGGACGCCTTGCGCGGCGTGACGGTGAACGCGCCGCCCGCGCCGGGCGCGATGTCCAGCAAGGACGTGTCGTAGGTCAGCTTCGTGTCGGACGGTTCGATGGGCGCGGTGAAGCCCTGCCCGTCGAAGCCGACGACGCCGAAGGCACCGGTGCCGTCCGGGCCGGGGATCGTCACCCGGTCGGTGGTGGCACCGACGCGGGCGAGGTCGCCGAGCACGGTGAGCGTGGCCTTGCCGCGGGCGCGCCCGTCGACGGCGTGCACCGTGACGGTGCCGGAGCGGCGGGCTCGGAACACGCCGTCGCGGGTCACCCGGCCCTGCGGCCCGGCCGCGACCCAGCGCGGGTCGCCGTCGGCGGGGCCCTGGGCCTCGTCGTGGCCGCGCGCGACGAGGCGGCGGGTCAGCCCGGGGAACACCCGGTCGGGACGGCCGCCGCGGGTCGGGCCCGCGCCGGGCGCGTCGGCGGGGTCGGCGGCGGGCTCCACCCGGAAGCCCCGCAGCTTCCCGCTGCCCTCGGCGAACAGCCCGATGCCGTTCGGGGTGGGGCGCTCCGCCCCGTCGGACGGCCGGTTCTCCACCTGGCCGCGGGCCTGGCCGGGCTCGCGGGCCAGCAGCGTGGAGGAGCCGCCGCCGTCGAGGTTGACGGCGTTGTGGGCGCCGGCCTCCTTCATCAGCGCGCCCATCTCCGCCAGCGTCACGCCGCGGCTGTCGATCTGGCGGCCGTCCACGGTCATGAGGATCATGCGGCGGCCGTCCGCGCTGAAGCCCACGGCGGTGCGGGGGTGGACCGCCGGGTCGCCGATCGCGGGGACCTTCCCGTCCCGGACGAGGACCTGGTTGCCGCCGACGGCGAACTCCGCGTCCGTCCCGGACGAGCGGGCCTTGGCGGCCATCGCCACCGGGTCGCCGGGCTTCAGCGTGCGCAGCAGGTCGCCGCCCGCCTCCCGGCCGAGCAGGACGAACCCGCCGTCCGGGATCGCGCCCTCGCCGGGGGTGTCGCCGACCGACACGACCCGGCCGTCCACGACCAGGACCTCGGCGACCCGCCGGGCGCCGTCGGCGAGGGACCGGCCGCGCGTGGCGGTGCCCCACGCCGGGGTGAACGCGCCGATGCCGTCCTTCTTCACCCGGTAGGCGTTGAACTGGTCGAGCGGCGCCGTGCGGCCGCCGGGCAGGGTGAGCTCGCCCTCCAGCAGCATGTCGGCGATCTGGCCGAGCCCGTCGGCGCCGACCCCGGCGGTCGCGGTGGACCAGCCCGGGACGGCCGACTTCACCAGCTTCCCGTCGTCCACGGCGGCGCCGTTGGCGGAGCCGGTGTTGTTGATGTCGAAGAAGTCGCCGTTCACCCCGGCGATGGCGCCCGCCCGTCCGGCCTGCTCGGACAGCGGCGCGGTGGCGGCGACCGGGCCCGGGGACAGGTAGTCCGCCCGGACGGGCGCGGCGAGGTCGACGTCGATCTGGTCGGCGCGCAGCCAGCCCTTGGCGTCCAGCCGGTCGAACGAGGTCAGGACGGTGCCGGGCGCGACCGGGCGCCGCATCCGCTCGGTCTCGAGCGCCTCCCCGGCGGGCGCGGCGCGGCCGTCCGGCAGCAGCAGCCGGTCCACCTCGCGGACGAGCGGCGAGGCCGGGTCGGGCGGCGCGCCGGTCCGGGGCGGCGGCCCCGGCGGCGCGGCGAGCGACGGCGCCGCCGTACCGGCGACGAGCGCGGCGGCGGCCGCGAGCACGGCGACCGGCCGTCTGCGGTGATGGACCTTCAATGCTGTCTCCTGGCGGCGCGGGGCGGCTGGCCGCCCAAGCCAACCCGCCCCGCGCGGCGCCCCGCGGTGGAGCGGGTGACCGCCGGGCCAACTGAGCCCGAACGATCATGCCGCGCCGGCGGGGCGGCCGCTCACCCGTCCGGTCCGCGCAGTTCGCGGCGGAGGATCTTGCCGGAGACGCTTTTCGGCAGTTCGTCCTCGATGAGCACTTGCGCGGGGGCTTTGTAGACGGCCAGCCGTGCGCGGCAGTGCTCGCGCAGCTCGTCGCCCGTGACGGCGGCGCCCGGTCGGAGGCTGACGTGGGCGCGCACGGTTTCGCCGCGGTAGGGGTCGGGGACGCCGACGACGGCCGCCTCCCGCACGGCCGGGTGCTCGTACAGGACGTCCTCGACCTCGCGCGGCCAGATCTTGTAGCCCGCGGCGACGATCATGTCCTTCTTGCGGTCGACGAGGTAGACCCAGCCCGCGGCGTCCATGAAGCCGACGTCGCCGGTGAGCAGCGTGCCGCCGGGGAAGGACGCGCGCGTCTGCTCCGGGTTCCGCCAGTAGCCCGCGGCGACCTGCGGGCCCGTGATCGCCAGCTCGCCCACCTCCCCCGGCGGCAGCGGCTCGCCCCGCTCGCCGCGGATCTCGACGCGGACGCTCGGCAGCGGCACGCCGATCGAGAGGCTCCCGGACGCCTCGTCGACCGGCGCCCGCGCACCGAGCGGCACCGCCACGGCGGCCGACGTCGTCTCGGTGAGCCCGTAGGCGTTGTGCACGTAGACGCCGAAGGCGTCGGCGAAGCGGCGCACGGTCGCGGACGGGACGGGCGCGCCGCCGCTGAGCACCCTGGTCAGCGAGCCGAGGTCGTGCTCGCGGGTCGCGGGCTCGTCAAGGAGCGCGATGAACGCGGTGATGGACCCGATGGTGAACGTCGGCCGGTAGCGCTCGACCAGCGCGGCGGCCGTCACGGGCTCGAACCGGTAGGTCAGGACGAGCGGCAGGCCGGCGCCGAGGCCGAGCGCCAGGTGCATCGCGAGCCCGGTGATGTGGAACAGCGGCGCGATCGTGAGGATCGAGTCGGTCTCTCCCAGCCCGATCCAGGTGCGGCACGCGGCCACCTGGTAGGCGAGGTTGCGGTGGGTGTTGACCGCGCCCTTCGCCGGTCCGGTGGTGCCGGACGTGTAGCTGAGCAGGGCGGGCTCGTCCGGTCCCGGAGCGGCGGCGGCGCTGGGCGTGCCGCCCTCGTCGAGGATCGCCTGCACGTCGTCGGGCCGGTCGCCGTCCGGCCAGGGGCCGGAGGCGTCGGCCGCGAGGGCGCCGTCGCGGGAGTAGAGGACGTGCTCGGGGGCCTCCGGCAGCGCCGCGACCGCGGGGGCCGCGGCGGGGTGCGCGATCAGCACGCGGGCCCCGGAGTCGGCGAGCAGGTGGGCCAGCTCGCGCTCCTTGTACATCGGGTTCACCGGGACGACCGTCGCGCGCAGCTTCCACACCGCGAGGACGGCCAGGACGCAGACCGGCGTGTTCTGCAAGGCGATCGCGACGCGGTCGCCCGCCCCGACGCCGCGCCGTTCGAGCCCCGCCGCGAGAGCATCGCTGAGCCGGTCGGTGGCCGCGCGGTCGAGGGTGGTCCCGAAGTAGTGCAACTGCGGGGCGTCCGGACGTTCGGCCGTGCGGATCCGGAACAGCTCGAGAACGCTCCCCGCGTCGGGGGCGATCTCGTCCGGCACACCGGCGCCGTACAGCTCGCGCCAGTTCACGTGCTCGCTCCCCTCCGGCCGCGGTCCCCGCCCGGCGCGGCGTCCCGCGCGGGTTCCCGTGCGGCGTCCCGCGCGGGCTCCTCGTCGATGCCGAGGTGCCGGGCGATCGTCGCGGGGTCCTTCTCCAGCTCGTCCGGTGTGCCCTCGGCGACGATGGCACCGCGCTGGATCAGGCAGGCGTGGTCGGCGAGCGGGAAGGCGAGCGCGGCGTTCTGCTCGACGAGCAGCATCGTCATCCCGGCGGACCGGATCTCGGCGATCGCCCCGAAGACCGTGTCGACGAGCGCCGGGGACAGCCCCATCGACGGCTCGTCCAGCAGCAGCAGGGACGGGGCGGTCATCAGGGCGCGGCCGATGGCGAGCATCTGCTGCTCGCCGCCCGACATGAGCGCGGCCGTCTGCCGGCGGCGCTCGGCCAGCCGCGGGAACAGGTCGTAGACGTCGTCGGCGAGGGCCTTGCGGCGCCGCCCGCGCGCGTAGGCCGACAGGTCGAGGTTCTCCTGGACGGTCAGGCAGCCGACGACCATCCGCCCCTCCGGCACCAGGGCGAGGCCGTGCCGGGCGACGCGGTGCGCGGGCATGCCGGTGATGTCGGCGCCGTCGAACAGGACGCGCCCGCCGGACGGGCGGAGCAGCCCGCCGACGGCCTTCATCGTGCTCGACTTGCCCGCGCCGTTGGCGCCCAGCAGCGCGCCGACCCGGCCCCGGTCGAGGGCGAGGTCGAGCCGGGCCACGGCGCGGATCGACCCGTAGGCGACCTCGAGCGACTCGACGGTCAGCATGGTGGTTCTCCTTCCGTCCCCGGGCTCATTTGCCGAAGTACGCCTTGCGCACCTCGGGGCGGCGCAGGCACCGCGCCGGCACGTCGCAGGCGATGACCTCGCCGGACGCGAGCACGGCGACCTGGTCGCAGACCTCCTGGATCAGCCGCATGTTGTGCTCGACGACGACGACCGCGGTGCCGGTCCGCCGGAGCCCGGCCACGAGTTCGCCGATCCCCGCCCAGTCGGCGGCGTTCATCCCGGCGGTGGGCTCGTCGAGCAGCAGCAGCCGGGGCCGCGACATCAGCGCCCGCGCGATCTCCAGCCGCCGCTGGTCGCCGTAGGGCAGCGTCTCGGCGAGCCGTCCGGCGGCGTCCGCCAGGCCGACCGACTCCAGCACCTCCATGGCCCGCTCCCGCAGGTCGCGCTGTTCGGCGCGGGCGCGCGGGGTGCCGGCCAGGCCGCGGGCGGCGCCGACCCGCCGGAGCCGGTACCCGCCCGCCATGACCTGCTCGGCGACGGTGAGGCCGCGCAGCAGCCGGATGTTCTGGAAGGTGCGGGCCACGCCCATCCGGGCCAGCGCCGTGGCGCGCAGATGGTGGCAGGGCTCGCCGAACAGGGTGATCGTCCCGGCGTCGGCGGGCAGCAGCCCGCTGATGATGTTGAGCAGGGTCGTCTTCCCGGCCCCGTTCGGCCCGGCGACGCCGAAGACCGCGTCGCGCGGGACGGTCAGCGCGACCGAGCCGAGCACGCTCAGCCCGCCGAACCGCTTGGCCAGCCCGTCGATGACGAGCGCGTCGCCGCCGCTGTGTCCGCCGCTCTGTCCGCCGCTCTGTCCGGCGCTCATGACCGCACCTCCGCGACCTCGCGCGCGGCACCGGCCGGGGACGCGGCGGCCCGCCGCTCCCGCAGCCGCCGCCAGCGCAGCGGGTCGATCAGGCCGCCGGGCACCCAGATCATGATGACCAGCAGCAGGACGCCGTTGATGATGGACTGGCCCTGGCCGATGAACTGGTTCACGTACACCGGCAGCCCGGTGAACACGATCGCGCCGATGACGGACCCGAACCAGTGGTAGGCGCCGCCGAGCACGACGCACGCGATGACGGTGACGGCCAGGTCGATGTAGAAGCTGTCGGGGTCGATGTAGCGCAGCAGCCCGGCCTGGAGGACGCCGCCGATCCCGCCGATGACGCCGCTGATCGCGAACGCGGCCGTCTGGACGCGGCGGACCGGGACGCCCATCGTCGCGGCGGCCGTCGGGTCCTCGCGGGTGGCGACGGCCGCGGTGCCGAACCGGGACCGGGCGAGCCGTGCCAGGAACAGGCACACGAGCCCGAGCACCAGCACGAGCTGCCACAGCTCCACCTTGACCGGGACGATCCGGCCCTCCGAGCCGCCGGTGAGGTCGCCGAGGTTCACCACGACCACGCGGGTGACGAGGATGAGCGCGACGGTCGCGAGCGCCAGCCAGTGGCTGTCCAGCCGGATGAGCAGCAGCCCTGCGGCGGCGGCCAGCACGCCGCCGCCGAGACCGCCCGCCGCGAGCGCGGCCCACAGCCCGAACCCGGCCTCCGACATCAGGTGCGTCGCGGTGAACGCGCCGGTCGCCGCGAAGCTGACCGTGGCGAAGCTGAGCAGCCCGGCCCACAGCGTCACGTAGGTGCTGAGGGCGAGGATCGCGCCGACGAGCGCGAACTCGATCGCGCTGAACAGCAGGGCGAGTTGGGTCGCCGCCATCATGCTCTCCCTAGCTCGACGGTGCGGAACAGGCCGCGCGGGCGCGCGACGAGGACGGCGAGCAGGAGGCCGAACGTGATGGCGTCCTGGAAGGAGGCGGAGATGTACTGCGCCGACAGCACCTGGATTACGCCGATCAGGAAGCCGCCGAACGCGGCGCCCCGGACGTCGCCCATGCCGCCGATGACGACCGCCGCGAAGCCGTGCAGGAGCAGCCCGTCGCCGAGGCCGAACGTGAAGGTCTGCCCCGCGGCGAAGAACACGCCCGCCAGTCCGGTCGCGGCGCCGGCCAGCGCCGCGGCGGTGAGGATCGCGACGCGCGGGTCGACCCCGCCGAGCATCGCGGCGCCCCGGTCGTGCCCGACGGCCCGGATCGCCGCGCCGAGCCTCGTGCGGCGCAGGACGAGGTGGATCGCCGCGGTCACCGCGACCGCGCACACGATCGCGAGGAGCTGCGTCATCAGCACCCGGACGCCGCCCACGTGCAGCAGCCCGTCCGGCACGGTGCCGGGCGGGAACCCGAGCGGCGCGGCGCCGGTGGCGAGGCTCGCCGCCTCCCGGAGCGCGATCCACAGCGCGACGCTGGTGATGATGGTGCCGAGGAGCTGGTCGCCGCCGCGCGAGCGCAGCGGCTGGAAGGCGATCTGGTCGACCGCGACGGCGGTCACCGCGCCGGCCGCCGCGCCCGCGAGGACGGCCACCGCGAACGGCAGCCCCGCCTCGGTGACCGTCCAGTAGGCGAAGAGCGCGCCCCAGGTGGCGTAGACGCCCTGGGCCAGGTTCAGGATCCGCATGGTGGAGAACACGACGCCGAACCCGACCGCGAAGAGCGCGTACACGGCGCCGAGCGAGATCCCGTTGACTAGTTGCTGGAGGAACAGCATGGTCCGCTCACCCGCCCGTCACGCGGCGCCCGCGCCCGCGGGTGCCCACTCGCGCTGCCGCCCGTCCTTCGTCCACGTGACGTGGACGATGCTGTCCGGGGCGTACAGCTGGCCGTCGCGGAACTGGACGGTGCCGTAGATCGTGTCGTCGAGCCGCTCGATGTCCGACAGCGCCTTCGTGACGCTCTCGCGGGTGGGGTTCGCGCCCGCGTTCCTGACGGCGGTGGCCATCATGAACGCGGCCATGTACCCCTGGGCGGCGTAGGCGTCGGGGTCGGTGCCGTACTCGGCCCGGTAGCTGCGGGCGAACTCCTGTCCGGCGGGGCCCGCCTTCCCGGCGTAGAAGTACACCGGGAACGGGACGTCGGCCAGGGTGGCGCCCGCGGCCTTGAACGCGCCGGGGCTGCCGACCACCTCGGTGGTGACGAGCAGGCCCCGGTAGCCGCGGCTGCGCAGCGCCTTGACCAGGGAGATCGTGGACTGCTGGAGCGTCGAGATGACGATGGCCTCCGGGTTCTTCGCCATGAGCTGCCCGGCGGCGCCGCTGAAGTCGGTCTGCGCCGCGAGCGTGTCGACCGTCCCGAGGTCCCGGACGCCCGTCCCGGCGAAGCCCTCCTGGAAGGACTTCAGCTGGGACATCCACCCGGAGTTGTCCTGGGTGACCACGTAGGCCACCGAGGCGGGCCGGGCGTCCTCCGCCACCTTCCGCGCCAGCCGCTTGTTGGCCTCCTGCGGCAGGGTGGTGGTGCGGACGACGTACGGCGGGTCCTGGAGGCCGAGGTCGGTGGCACCGTAGATGTTCAGCGGCAGTTCCGCGTCGGACGTGACGACCTTCACCGCGCCCGCCACCGGGGACAGGATGCAGCAGAGGGCGCCGACGACGCTCTGGTCGACGGAGAGCTGCCGCGCCTGGTCGACGGCCTGCGACGGCTTCTCGGCGCCCTCCTTCTTCACCAGCGTGATCCGTCGGCCGCCGCCGAGGTACCCCTCGCGGTTGACCTGGTCGACCGCCAGCTCGATGCCGTTGGCGAAGGTCTGCCCGGCGAAGGCCACCGGCCCGGTGAGCGCGGTGATGAAGCCGATCTTCACTTCGCCCTCCTTGGTCCCGCCGGTGCACGCGCCGGCCAGCGTGGCGGCGGCGATGGCCGCGGCGAGCGCGGCCAGTGACCGGCGGCGCAGTGTTGGTGGCATGGCGTCTCCTCGGACGGTGCGCGCGCCCTCAGCGGGCGGCGAGGAACTCGGTGTAGCGCCGGACGGTCGCGTGGACCGCGGCGGGATCCTGGTCGGGGTACCAGCAGGTCGCGGGGGTGGACTCGATGCGGACGCCGTCCGGTGCGGCGGCGCGCAGGGCCGGGAGGTTGTCGGCCAGCATGTCGTCCGGGCCCGCGCAGATCAGCGCGGGGACGGTGAGCCCGGGCAGCCGCTCCTTCGTGGGGTAGCGGAACGCGGCGGCGTAGCTGAGGTGGTAGGTCGTGCCGCTCTGCAGCAGCCCGACCGTCCAGTCGTGCAGTTCGCGGGGGCGCGGGACGCGCAGCGGGCGGGACGCGGCGACGCGGTCGCGGTACCACGGCCAGAACAGGAACATGTCGCGCCGCATCCCCCACGCCCGGACGAGGTGGGAGCCGAACCGGTCCGCGCGCAGCGGCGGCAGGTAGTGCTCCAGGATGTCGGAGGTGAGGTCGGGCGGCAGGAGCGGCGGCGCCTCCAGGACGGCGCGCCGCACCAGGTCGGGACGGCGCACGGCCAGTTCGAGCGCGATCACGGCTCCGGTGTGGGTGCCCCACAGGTGCACCGGCCCGGCGGCGCGCCGCTCGGCGACCTCCGCGACCGCGTCGGCGAGCCGCCCGATGTCGACGGCGTCGCGCCACGGCTTGTCCGACTCCCCGTTGCCGGGGTAGTCGGGCGCGATCACGTGGAAGTCGTCCGACAGGCCGCGCATCAGCGGTTCGAGCAGCCCGGCGGATCCGGGCGCCGAGTGCAGCGCGACCAGCGGCGGCGCCTCCGGGTCCCCGGCCACGCGCACGTGGACCTGCCCGAGCGACGTCGTGACGAACTCCCGCCGCACCCCCGTGGCGCGCGCGGCCGGGCTTCCGGCCGGGGCGCCGGACGCGGCGTCCGCCAGCGGCAGCGCCCTGCGCGGCGCGGGCGGCGCGGGCGCGGCCGCCGGGGCGGCGGGGG
>NZ_QHJN01000141.1:0-21327 GCF_003947565.1 Actinomadura sp. WAC 06369
GCCGCGCCCAGGAAGATCCCCGACATCAGCACCAGTCCCGCGCCACGTTCACCGCCGGCGCGCCCGTCAGCACCACGGCGTACCCCTCGATGCGCAGGTACTGGCCTGCGGTGGGGGCGCCGAGCGGCCAAGCCGCTCGGCGCACCTCTTACCGGCGCCGCCATGCGGGGAGCATGGCTCGATTCTAGGAGCGGGTGAAGGCGGCTCGGCGAACACGCGATCAAGCCACCCGAACCCGCCGTCACCGTGGCGGTCAGCATGACGAGTCCGAGGAGGACCGGCATCGTCCGGACCCGGCGGCCGCGCCGAACGTCGTTCTCCCGCATCACGGGGGCGAACCGTACAGCGTTCGTTCACCTCGCGTTCAGGACAGTCTCGGCAGCAGCAGGCGCGCCACGTCCAGCGCCCGGCCGCCCGGCTCGCCGCCCTGCGCCTCCCACACCTCCGACAGCACGCACGACGCGAAACCCCACGCCGCGGCCCGCTCCGGCGGCATCCCGAGCCCGTCCGCGAGCCGCTCCAGCCGCGCGGGCACGAGGTCGACCAGCCGCTCGTCCCGCTCCCCGGGATCGGGGTTGTACAGCACGGGCCCGATCTCGTAGCCGCGGTCGCCCACGAGGCCGTGCGGGTCGATCGCCAGCCACGGCTCCCGGCCGCCCCGCAGGACGTTGTCGTGGTGCAGGTCCCCGTGCAGGACGAACCGCTCGTCCGAGTCCGCGCACAGTTCGCCGAACAGCCGCCCGGCCCGCTCCACCAGGTCCCGCGGCAGCGGATCGTCCCCGGGGTACCGGCGCAGGTGCCCGGCGAACGCGGCGCCCTCCGCCTCGACCGCCGGGAGCCCGCAGTCCGGCGGCGCGGGCCGGTGCAGCCGCCGCATGACCTCGACGAGCGCGGCCGTCGCGTCGCCGTCGCGCTCCGGCACCAGGTCCCGCAGCATCGTCCCCGGCTCGGCCCGCTCCAGCAGCAGCGCCCCGCGCTCCGCGTCGTACGCGAGCAGCCGCACCGCGCCGCGCCCGCCGAAACCCTCGAGCGCGGCGGCCTCGTGCGCCAGGTGCCCCGGTTCGGCCGGCCCGAGCTTCAGCACCGCCGCCGTCCCGTCCTCCCGCCGGACGGCCGCGACCCAGTGGTAGCTCAGGACGAACGGCTCCCCGACGTCCAGCGCCCAGTCGCGCGCGACCTCCTTCACCAGCCGCGGCAGTCCGTCCAGCCACCGCCTGCCCACGTCGCCCCACGTGTTCACGGCGTTCCGCGCGAGTTCGTCCACGATCGTCCAGCCTGCCATCACGGGGAGGGAACCGCGCCCGCATTCAGGACCGCAGGAACTCGCGGACGTTCAGCAGGTGGTCGTAGGCCACGTGGGGCTCCTGCCAGGAGAGCGTGACCGTGCAGTCGGCGTCGTCCAGGCGCTTGAGGGAGACGGTCAGGGACCGGGCGTCGTCGGGGAAGTCGTCGCTGCGCACGGTGTCGGAGTCGAGGCGGAGCAGGTGCCTGCGGAGCACGACGCGCGTCACCGTGCGGCCCCCGGCGGCGGCGGTGAACTCGACGGCGGCGCCGGTGCAGGCCCCCGGCAGGTCGAGGATGCTGGACAGCTCGCCGAGGGGGAGCCGTTCGTCGCCGTCCTCCACCGCGAACTCCGTCGTCCGGGTCGCCCCGGGCGGCAGCGTCCAGTTCTGGAAGCGCACCGTGACGTACGTCCCCTGGACGTCCGGAGCCGACGTCTCGACGGTCTCGGCGGGCCGGTCGCCGGACCGGTAGCGCAGCGACGCCGACGACAGCGGCGCGGTCAGCAGGACGGTGGCCAGCAGGACCCCCGCCACCTGCAGCCCGACCCGCGCGGCGGGGACCGACCGGGGCGGGAGCCCCCGGCCCGCGGCCCGCTCCGGCTCCGGCTCGCGGAGGACGGCGTCGGCGCCCAACCGGTCGCGCAGCAGCGCGTGCCGGAACTGGTAGACCGCCCCCACCTGGCGCAGCGCGCCGCGCTCGTGCGCGTCCCGGAGGAAGCCGACCAGCCCGAACGGCAGCCGCCCGATCAGCGCGAACCACGTCCGGGACAGGACGAACGTGCCCCAGGCGGTGCTCGCCAGCGCCCCGACGGCGAACATCGCCGCCAGCCCCAGCGCGTACCCGGCCGTCTTGGCCGCGCTCGCGTCCAGCCCCGCGCCGAACCACGTCCCGATGAGCAGCCCGGCGGCGACCGCCACCAGCAGCGCCCACCCCGCCGAGCCGCCGCGCAGCCGCCGCAGCAGCGCCACCGGGTCCGTCAGGTCCCGCCCGCCGGCGAGCGCCGCCGTCGCGCCCGGGACCAGGGACCCGGCGGCGACCAGCGCGAACCACGCGGCGGCGACGAGGCCCCGGCCCGCGCCGAACATCGACCCGAACACCAGCCCGCCGGCCAGCGCGAACGGCACCGCCAGCAGCAGCGCCGACGGGAGCGTCCAGATCTCCCCCCAGGACAGGTCCGCCGTGCCGTGCCGCCGCATCCGCCGGGCGAGGAAGCCCAGCCACCGCCGCG
Organism: Actinomadura sp. WAC 06369; assembly: GCF_003947565.1. Classification (NCBI taxonomy): domain Bacteria; kingdom Bacillati; phylum Actinomycetota; class Actinomycetes; order Streptosporangiales; family Thermomonosporaceae; genus Actinomadura; species Actinomadura sp. WAC 06369. Next base: position 2,513 of record NZ_QHJN01000141.1, read on the forward strand.
CCCGGTCGGCCCGGTACGCGGGCCGCTGCGCCGGCGCGTAGACGGCCGGGACGAACCGGTCGATCAGGTGCTCCTCCACCGCCTCCCGGGACGGGAACCGCTCCGCGTCCAGCAGTTCCGCCGGGTCGGTCGCGGGGGACAGGTAGGCCGTGCGGAGCAGCTCCACCATGAGCGGCGTGGACAGCGCCTTCCCGACCGGCCCCTCCGGGTCGTCCACCAGCCGGGCGAGCAGCGGCTCCCAGCGGACGTCGCCGTCGATCGCGGCGGCCCGCAGGTAGGCGGCGGCGTCCTCGGCCTCGACGTCGCCGATCTCCACGACGGCCGCCCGGCTCAGCGGGCTGCCGCTCGTCCCGACGGTCTCCTCGTACTCGTGGCCCCGGCAGGTGAGGACGAGCGGCCGGTCGTCGTCGGTCCACCTGTCGACGCGCTCCACCAGCGTGGCCCGCAGGTGCGGCGCGAGCTCGTCGAGGCCGTCCAGGACGGGCATCACCTTCCGCGCCCGGAGGAGGTGCGCCGCTGTCTCCGGGGCGAGCCACGGATGGTCCTCCGCGAGGCGCCCCGCCATCCAGTCGTCCAGCGACGGCTCCGGCGTCCACGACGACAGCGGCAGCAGGACGGGGACCGGCTCGCGCGGGTCGTCCGGGTCCACCAGGTCGAGCAGCAGCCGGACCGCCAGCACGGTCTTGCCCGCGCCCGCCGCGCCCAGCACGACCAGGTGCCGCACCGGCAACCCGCGGAACCGCTCGGCCAGTTCGGAGACGTCGCCCCGCAGGTCGTCCCGCGCGGCCCCGGCGGGCTGGACGGGGCGGCCCGTGCTCGCCCAGGCCAGCCGCAGCCGCTCGGGGGCGCGCCGGAAAAGGATCGTCGACTCGGCCGTCCACCGGTGCCGCACCTCGTTCGCGAGCCGCCCCACCGCCGCGTCCGTCCGGGCCTCCGGCGCCGCCCCGACGACGACGTCGCCGCCCACGTAGCCGACCACCAGCGCGTCGCCCTGGACGGTCGACCCTTCGAGGGACAGCCGCGCCTCGGGCCTCGCCGCACGGGAGGCCCGGCGCCGCCGGCCGCGGTTCGGACGGTCGCTCACTCGGGACGCGTCTCCAGATCGCCGTCGACGGACCCGGCCTGGAACACGTCGCCGTCGACCCGGGACCCGCGCACCGAGGTCCGGTCCTCCGCCGCCGCGCCGTCCGCGGGCTCCGCGGCGTCCCGCGGGGGGCGGCCCCGCGAGGACCGCGAACCGCCCAGCCGGACGCTCCCGCCGACCCGGCCCACGTTGGCGACCGACCCGCCGACGACCGATCCGTGCACGGCGACACCGTCCGGGGGTTCCCCGCCCGGGCCGTCCCCGCCGGACGTCCCGCCGCGGCGCAGCATCCCCGCCGCGGTCAGGCCCAGGCCCGCGATCGCGGCCACCGCCGCGATGACGCTGCCCAGCTTGTCAGCGTCGTCGAGGCCCTTCGCGAAAAAGAGCCCGCCGGCCCCCAGCACGAGCACGCCCGTCACCACGAGAACGGCCCGCGACCCCACCACTCGGCGCATAGCAGACCCCAATCTTCAGGACCCACAAGATACAACGCCGGCCCGCCCCGAACGGCTCGATCCGTAATGGCCGAAAACCATGTGTCAAGGCGCCGAAAAGGGCGGTCCGCGGGCGGCGGCCACGGCGGCGACATGCGCGGGGGCGCGCCCATCAGCGCGGACGGGGCCCCGGTTCGGCCGATCACCGCGAAACCGGGAAGGCCAATGCGAACGCGCCGCCGCAATTATCCCTCCTTGGGTGCGGCAGAATGGGGACGTGCCGAGGACGGTGGACAAGCAGGCCCGCCGCCGCGTCGTCGCGGACGCACTGTTCCGCATCGCCGCGCGGGAAGGGCTGGACGGCGTCAGCATGCGGACGGTCGCGACCGAAGCGGGATTCTCGCTCGGCGCGGTGCAGCGCTACTTCCAGACCAAGGACGAGATGCTGCGGTTCGCGTTCGAGCAGGCGGCGGACGCCGCGCGGGAGCGGCTCGCCGCGATCCGGGCCGCGCCCGGCGGCCGGGCGTTCCCCGAGGAGCTGCGCCGGGCGATGCTCGCCTACCTGCCGGCCGACGAGGGCCGCCTCGCCGAAGCGCGGATCTGGGCGGCGTTCCACGCCGAGGCCGCGGTCCGGCCCGCGTTCGCCGACGCCCTCAACGAACTCGACGCCGAGGCCCGCGCGAACCTGCGCACCGCGATCGCGCTGGCCCAGCGGGCGGGCGAACTCCCGGCCGACAGGCCCCCCGAGGAACTGGCCGAGCTGATCCTCGTCCTGCTGGACGGCCTGTGGTGGAGCGCGGTCCGCCGCCCGCCCGGCGCCCCGCTGACCGCGCAGCGCGGCGTGATCGACACCGCGATCGCGATGCTCACCGCGTCCTGACGGCGACCCGTCCCTTCCAGGCGCCGCCGCGCCCCGCGCGGTGCCGGCGCGCCGAGTCGACGGTCATGGTCGCGTACGCCACCGCGACCAGCGGGAGCAGCGGGGCGCGCAGCGGCGAGAGCCCGTGGTGGCGCAGCATCGGCGCGTACGTGCCCGCCATGACCGTCCACGCGGCGGCCCCGGGGAGGGCCGCCGCCGGGTCGCCCGCGAGGATTCCGGCCGCCGCGGCGGCGGGCGGGACCGCGAACAGCAGCAGCAGGCCCAGCACCGTGCCCGCCAGCAGCGCGGGGGAGTAGCGGAGCTGGTGGTAGGCGCTGCGCGCGACCATGTCCCACAGGTCGGTGGGGCGCGGGTAGCGCCGCCGGCTGACGACGTCCCGGTCGAGGTCGAGGCGGCACCGGCCGCCCGCCCGCTTCACCAGCCGCCCCAGCGCCACGTCGTCGATCAGCGCGCCGCGGATCGCGTCGAGCCCGCCCGCCCGCTCCAGCACGGCCCGGCGCACCAGCATGCAGCCGCCCGCGGCGGCCGCCGTCCGCGCCCCGGGGCGGCCGACGCGGCGGAACGGGTACAGCAGCGCGAAGAAGTACACGAACGCCGGGACGAGCGCCCGCTCCCACGGGGTGCGGGTGCCGAGCACCGCCATCCGCGACACCAGGTCGCGCCCGTCCCCGGCGGCCCGCACGAGCCGCTCCACGGTCCGGGGCGCGCAGGCGATGTCGGCGTCGGTGAACAGGACGAACTCCGGGCGGCCCGCCGCGCGGAGCCCCTCCCGCATCGCCCACACCTTGCCTGCCCAGCCGTCCGGACGCTCGGCCGCCCGGACCACGTCCAGCCGCACCGCCGCCCCCGCGGCGAGCCGCCGCGCGGCGCCGGCCGTCCCGTCGGTGCTCCCGTCGTCGACCAGCACCACCCGGAAGCGGCCGGGGTAGCGCTGCGCGAGCAGGGTCGGCAGCGTCTCCGGCAGGACCGCCGCCTCGTCGCGCGCGGGCACCACCGCCGCGACGTCCGGCCACGCGTCCGGTTCCGGCCCCTCCGGGGCGGTCGGTCCCGTGCGCCAGAACCCGCCGTGACCTGCGGCGAGATAGGCCCACCCGGCGAGCGCCGCGAGCGCGAGGACGTCCAGGATCTCCACCGCCGCAGCGTCGCACGCCGCACCGCCCCGGCCAAGGACCCGCCCGCGGCACACGGCCGCGCCCGCCGGTTTCGAGCGGGTTCGAGCGGCTTCTGGGGTCCCTCCCCGGCGGCGGGTGCCCGGCGGCCGGTCTCGCCGAGCCTGCCTTGCCTCGGCGGTCGGGCCGCGCCCAGGCGGAGCGGCCGGGCGGAGGGGCGGGTCAGCCGGTGGGGGTGCGGAGGGTGTGGCCGGTGGTGGCGTCGACGTGGGCGGGGACGTCGTCGTGGCGGTCGCCGACGCTGAGGGTGCCGGACGGCTCGAACAGCAGGATCGAGGCGCCGCCGGGCGCGGACGGGCGGTGCTCGACGCCGCGCGGGACGACGAACACCGCGCCCTTCGGCAGGACGACCGTCCGTTCGGCGCCCGCCTCGCGGAGGGCGATCGCGAGTTCGCCGTCGAGCACGAGGAAGAACTCGTCGGTGTCGTCGTGCGCGTGCCAGACGTGGTCGCCGTGGACCTTGGCGACGCGGACGTCGTAGTCGTTCACGCGCGTGACGATGCGGGGGCTCCACAGGTCCTCGAAGGTGCGGAGCGCGGCGTGCAGGTCGATGGGTCGGTCGTTCATGCGATCACCCTGCCGTTCGGCGGGGCTCCCGCGTGAGTGCTAGAAATGGCGTATGCCGCAAGGATCCTCGCATCGCGTGGCGATGATCGTCGACGCCGGGTCGAACCCGTTCGAGCTGGGCGTGGTGACCGAGCTGTTCGGCCTGCGCCGTCCCGAGCTGGGGCGGCCGTGGTACGACTTCACGCTCTGCGCTCCCGGCGGCCGGGCCGTGATGCACGAGGAGTTCTTCACGATGTCCGGCATCCCGGACCTGGACGCCGCCGACCGGGCGGACACCGTGATCGTCCCGAACCGGCCGGATCCCGAGGCCGAGCCCGCGCCGGCCGTGCTCGCCGCCGTCCGCCGGGCCGCGGCGCGGGGCGCGCGCCTCGTCGGGCTGTGCACCGGCGCGTTCGTCCTCGCCGCCGCGGGCGTCCTCGACGGCCGCCGCGCCACCGCCCACTGGCGCTGGGCCGACGCGTTCCGCGCCCGGTTCCCGGACGTGCGCCTCGAGCCGGACGTCCTGTTCGTCGACGACGGCGACGTGCTGACGTCCGCGGGCAGCGCCGCCGCCCTCGACCTGTGCCTGCACGTGGTGCGCCGCGACCACGGCGCGGAGGTCGCGAACGCGGTGAGCCGCCGGCTGGTGTTCGCCGGCCACCGCGACGGCGGCCAGCGCCAGTTCGTCGAGCGCGCGCTCCCGGACGTCCCGGACGCGTCGCTCGCGCCCGTCCTGGCCTGGGCGCGCGAGCGGCTCGACCGCCCGCTCACCGTGGCGGGCCTGGCGGCGCGCGCGGCGGTCAGCCCGGCCACGCTGCACCGCCGCTTCCGGGCCGAGCTCGGCACCACCCCGCTCGCGTGGCTCACCGCGGAGCGGGTCGCACTGGCCTGCCGCCTCATCGAGCGCGGCGAACCGGGCCTGGACGCGGTCGCGCGTGCGAGCGGCCTCGGCACGTCCGCGAACCTGCGCGCCCAGATGCGGCGGCACACCGGCCTCGCCCCGTCGGCGTACCGCGACCGGTACGTCCGCGCCGAACCGGCCGCGCTCGCGGCGTCGCGGGGGCGGCCCGCCTGAGGCGAGGCGCGGCGTCAGTCCGCGTGCTCGTCGAAGTAGGACTCGAAGCCGTCGTGCAGGCGGTTCAGGCCGAACTCGAAGAGCTCCTCGTAGGACCAGCCGAAGGTGTCCTCGTCGAGGGCGGCCATGGTCGGGAAGCGGCCGCTGAGCATCGCCTTCTCCAGGGTGGGCGCCTGCGCGGCCCAGAATTGCTCGGCGCTGAGGCCGGTGCGCTCCACGGCGCGGCGCTCGTTGAGGTAGCTGCGGGCCACGCCCATCACGTAGTCGCTCTGCGCGCCGACCATCATCATCAGCGACCGGTCCTCGATGCCGCGGCGCCGGAGCAGGCCGAGGACGCGGTCGAGGCCGCGCAGCGAGTTCGGCCCGAGGATCGAGCGGCTCTGGTCGACGAACGGGTACCAGGGGTGGTCCATGCACAGCCGCCACCGGTGGCGGGCCTCGGCCGCGAGGACCTCGCGCCAGCCGCGGCCGCCGTCGTCCGGGTCGGGCTCGTAGTCGGCGATGACGCGGTCGAGCATGAGGTCCAGGAGCTCGGCCTTGCCCGGGACGTAGCGGTAGAGCGACATCGTGCCGACGCCGAGGCGGGCGGCGATGGCGCGCATGGTGAGGGCTTGGAGGCCCTCGGTGCCGGCCAGCTCGTCGGCGGTGGCCACGGCGGCGGCGACGATCGCGTCGAGGGTGAGCGCGGGCGGACGTCCGCGGGGCGGCCGGGCGCGGTCGTCCCACAGCAGCTTCAGGCTGCGCTCGGGGTCGCTGTGGTCGCCGTGGGCGGTCGTCATCGTTCGTCCTGCTCTTCCCGTGTGCGGTGCTGCCGGGGACCGACGCTACCGCTCCGGGCCGCGCGAAAACCGGTTGCGTCGCCGAACCCTTCGAGTATTGTGTACGCAAATTAGCGTACGTTATACGCGAAGTGGCGGGAGAAAGCATGCCGGAGAACGCGATCCTCTGCGAGGGGGTCCGCAAGCACTACGGAGACAAACGCGCGCTCGACGGCTTCGACCTCGCGGTGCCGGCGGGCACCGTCTACGGCCTGCTGGGGCCGAACGGGGCCGGGAAGACCACCGCCGTGCGCATCCTGACCACGCTCGTCCGCCCGACCGGCGGCCGGGCCGAGGTCGCCGGGGTCGACGTCGCCGCGCACCCCCGGCGGGTGCGGCGCCGGATCGGGCTGGCGGGGCAGCACGCCGCGCTGGACGAGGTCCTGACGGGACGGCAGAACCTGCGCATGTTCGGCCGCCTGTTCCACCTGGGGCGTGCCCGGGCGGCGGCGCGGGCCGACGAGCTGCTGGAGCGGTTCGACCTGGTCGAGGCCGCCGACAAGGGGATCAAGGAGTACAGCGGCGGGATGCGCCGCCGCCTCGACCTCGCCGCCGCGATGATCCTCGCGCCGGACGTCCTGTTCCTCGACGAGCCCACCACCGGGCTCGACCCCCGCGCCCGCAACGAGGTCTGGCACTCGGTGCGGTCCCTGGTCGAGCAGGGCACGACCGTCCTGCTCACGACCCAGTACCTGGACGAGGCCGACCGGCTCGCCGGGCGCATCGCGGTCCTCGACCGGGGGCGGGTCATCGCCGACGACACCCCGGACGGGCTGAAGCGGCTCGTCGGCGCGGACCGGATCGAGGTGGTGGTGCGCGACCCCGCGGACCTGCCCGCGGCGGCGGCCGTCGTCGCCCGCGTCACCGCCGCCGAGCCGGGCGTCGAGCCGGCGACGGCGCGGGTGCACGCGCCGGTGGCCGACGGGGTGGCCGCGCTGACCGAGGCCGCCCGGACCCTGCAGGACGACGGCGTCGCGGTGGCCGACATCGGGCTGCGGCGGCCCACGCTGGACGAGGTGTTCCTGCGGCTCACGGGGCACCCGGCCGACGACGAGAGCGAGACCGGGACCACGACGACGAAGGAAGGGGCGCGGGCGTGAGCGTCCAGGACAGGACCGCCGACGAGACCCTCGGCGACCGGCTCTACTGGGCCTTCGCGGACTGCTGGACGATCGTCCTGCGGGGCCTCACCCACTACGTCCGGCAGCCGAGCAACATCGCCTGGCAGCTCGGCTTCCCGATCGTCTCGGTGCTGCTGTTCGGGTACGTGTTCGGCAGCGCGATGTCGGTCCCCGGCGGGGGCGACTACCGCGAGTTCCTCATGCCGGGGATGTTCGGCATGACGATGGCGATGGGGTTCATGAACACCGCGTACGCCGTCGTGTACGAGAACACCCGCGGCGTCACCGACCGGTTCCGGTCGATGCCGATGGCGCCGTCCGCGGTCGTCACCGGACGCGGCGTCGGCGACCTCATCGGCGCGTGCCTCGACCTGCTCGTGCTGTTCCTGACGGCGCTGGCGATCGGGTGGCGCGCCGACGGCGGGCTCCTCCCGACCTTCGCCGCGTTCGGCCTGTTCCTGCTGCTGCGCTTCGGACTGATCTGGATCGGCATCCTGCTGGGCCTGCTGATCCCGAACGAGGAGGCCGCCGGGAGCCTGTTCGCGGTGGCGTTCCCGTTCGCGATGATCTCGAGCGCGTTCGTCGCGCCGTCCCTCATGCCGGACTGGCTGGGCGCGGTCGCGATGTGGAACCCCGTCTCGTCGACGGTGACCGCCGCCCGCGAGCTGTTCGGCAACCCGGCGGCGGTCGGCGACACCTGGATCGAGCAGAACGCCCTGCTGATGGCGATCGTCTGGCCGATCGTCATCACGGCGGTCTTCCTGCCCCTGGCCGTCCGCCGTTACCACAACCTCAGCCGGTAGGAGGCGGCGCGGCCCTCCGGCGTCCCGCCGCCGGTGTCGAAAATCCCGGACGAACCGGCCCCGGGTGTCGGATCTCCCCGGCGCCCGGCCCGCCGGTTCACCGGCGGGAGGCGGCGCCCGGCAGAGTGACGCGGTCACACGTCGACCGCGGCGCGGCGCGCCGCCCGGGAGGGTTCGTTGAACGTTTCGAGTCGGGGGACCGGACGGCGCGCGGCGGGCGCCGTGATCGCGCCCGCCTGCGCCGGGGTCTTCGTCGCCTACCTGCCGGTGACGACCGTCGCGGTGAGCCTGCCGGAGATCCAGCGGGCGCTGCACGCCTCCACCGCGCAGCTCGCCTGGGTGCAGGACGCGTTCGTCCTGCCGGTCGCGGCGCTGATCCTCACCGCGGGCGTGTTCGGCGACGTGCACGGCCGCAAGAAGGTCTACCAGGCGGGCCTGGCGCTGTGCGCGCTCGGCGCCCTGGTCGCGCTGTGCGCGCCGTCCGTCCAGGTGCTGTGGGCCGGGCAGGCGCTGGCCGGGGCGGGCGCCGCCGCGCTGCTGCCGGTGACGCTCGCGCTGATCGGCCACGCCGTGCCCGATCCGCGCGAGCGCGGCCGGTACATCGGCCTGTGGACGGCGTGCATGATGGGCGCGATGGTGGTGGGCCCGCTGGTCGCGGGGACGCTGCTGCGGGTGGCGGACTGGCGGTGGATCTTCGCGCCGACGATCCCGGTGGCGCTCGCCGCCATGGCGGCCGCGGCCCGCCTGCTGGAGGAGTCCCGCGTCCGGGAGGCCCGCGGCCTCGACTGGCCGGGCCAGGCGACCGCCGCGGTGGCGATCACCGCCCTGGTGTACGGGGTGATCGAGGGCGGCGCGGAGTCGTTCGCGCACCCCCGGACGATCGCCGCGCTGGCGCTCGCCGCCGTGTCGGCCGCCGCGTTCGTCGCGATCGAGCGGCGCGGCGCGGCACCGATGCTGGACCTGTCGCTGTTCCGCAGCCCCGCGTTCACCGGGTCCGCGCTCGTCGCGATGATCGGTTTCCTCGGGCTGATCGGGTTCTTCTTCGTGCTGAGCCTGTACTTCGGCATGGTGCAGGGGCTCGGCGTGCTGGAGTCCGGGGTCCGCATGGTCATCGTCAACGTGGTGTCGATGGTGCTGGGCGTCGTGATGGGACGGGTGATGCGGCACGTGCCGGCGTCCGTCCTCATCACGGCGGGCATGCTGCTGGCGGCGGCGGCGCTGCTGGCGCTGACCGCGGTCGGCGTCGACACGTCGTTCTGGTCGGTGGCCTGGCGCCTCGCGCTGCTGGGCCTGGGCCTCGGCATCGCGTTCCCGTGCATCACCGGCACCGCCGTCGCCGCGGTGCCGCTGCGGCAGGCGGGCATGGCCGCCGCGGGCAACAACGCGTTCCGGCAGCTCGGCGCCGCGCTCGGCCCGGCCGTGCTCGGCGCGCTGCTGACCGTCCGGGCGACCGGGGAGCTGCCCGGCCGGCTCGCCGCGGCGGGCGTGACCGGCGCGCGGGCCGAGCAGGTCGAGGCCGCCGTGGAGGCGGGCGGGCTCGGCGCGGCGGCGCGGCTCGACCTCGGCGCCGACACCGGGCCCGTGCTGGGCGCGGTGGCGGAGGCGTTCCTCGGCGGCCTGCGGCTGTGCCTGACGGTCTCGGCGGTCCTGCTGATCGTCGCGGCCGCGGCCGCGGCCGTCCTGCTGCGCCGCCCGCGCCCGGCCTACGATGAGACCGTCCAGCAGGCCGACGCGGCCGTGTGACCTGCCCGTTTCCCGTCCAGGAGGGCCATGGCGTCCCAGGAGGTCGACGCGCTCGACCGCAAGCTCCTCCAGGCACTCGAACTGGACGGCCGCGCGCCGTTCAGCCGCATCGGGGAGGCGCTGGGCGTCTCCGACCAGACCGTCGCCCGCCGGTTCCGGCGGCTGCGGACCGCGGCGGGGCTCCGGGTGACGGGCGTCGCCGACGACGCGCGGCTGGGCCGCGACGCGTGGATCGTCCGGCTGGGCTGCACCCCCAACGTGGCGGAGCGGCTGGCGGCGGCGCTCGCGCGGCGCCCCGACACCCAGTACGTCGACCTGCTGTCCGGCGGCACCGAGGTGATGTGCGCGATGCTGCCGCGCAGCCGCCGCGAGCGGGACGAGCTGCTGCTGGAGCGCCTGCAGCGCACCCCGCGCGTCACCTCGGTCAGCGCCCACTGCATCCTGCACCCGTTCTTCGGCGGCCCGATGGGCTGGCTCCGCAAGACCGACGCGCTCACCCCCGCCGAGGAGGCCGCGCTGCGCCCGCCGCCCGCCGCGCCCGCCGCGGGCCCGGTCGCCCTGGACGCGTCCGACGAGGCGCTGCTCGCCGCGCTGCGGCGGGACGGCCGCGCCGGGATCGGCGAGCTGCGGGCCGCCACCGGCCTGTCCGCCGCCGTGGTCGCGCGGCGCCTGGAGGCGCTGCGCTCCACGGGCGTCCTGTACTTCGCCGTCGAGTACGACCGGGAGCCGCTCGGGCAGGCGGTGGAGGCGATGTGCTGGCTGACGGTCGCCCCGCACGCGCTCGCCGAGACGGGACGGGCGGTGGCGGAGCACCGCGAGGTGCGGTTCGCCGCCGCGGTCACCGGCCGGGCCAACCTCGCCGTGCTGGTGCTGTGCCGCACCACCGCCGACCTGTACCGCTATCTCAGCGAGCGGCTCGGCGCGCTGACCGGTGTCGGGTCGGTGGAGACGACCCTCACCCTCCGCCGCGTCAAGGACCTCACCTGGCCCGCGTACTGACGCCCCCGCGGGTTCAGCGGACGAGCTCGTCCGCCAGGAGGTCCATCAGGAGGCAGTCGTGCCAGGTGCCGTCGGGGCCGCGCTCGTACTGCCGCATGACGCCGACCGGCCGGAAGCCGACCTTCGCGTAGCAGCGGACGGCGGGGGCGTTGTCGGCGGCCGGGTCGATGACGAGGCGGTGGAAGCCGCGGTCGTCGACGAGGTGCCGGGCGATCGTGCGGACGGTGTCGGTGCCGAGGCCCCGGCCGTGGACGGCGGGGTCGAGGAACAGGTCGATGCCCGCGTGCCGGTAGTCCGGGTCGTCCTCGGCGTACCACTGGACCATGCCGACGATCCGGTCGTCCAGCAGGACGGTGAACAGCGTGAGGTCCGGGTCCCGCAGGTCGGCCGCGACGTCGGCCTCCAGGTCGTCGCCGCCGCCCCACCGGGCGCGCACCTCGGGCCGGGCGCGGACGGCCGCCAGCGCCGGGACGTCCTCCGCGACGGTCGGGCGCAGCACGACGGACGCGCCCCGCAACTCGGTCATGGACCGTAACGATACGTGGCCGGCGGTCGGCGTACGGCCGCGGGTCCGGGGTGCGCCCGGCGGGGTACGGGCGGTTGCGCCGGGCGGGGGACGACCGGGGCGGTGCCGGCTGCGGACGATGGCCGCACCCTTTCGGAAGGAGTCGACCATGCGACCTCTGCCGCTCGTCCTCACCGCCCTCCTGGCCCCGGCGCTGGCCCTGTCCGGGACGGCCGCGGCCGCCGTGCGGGGGCCCGGCTCGGAACGGCTGTCCGGCCCGAGCCCGTTCGCCGGCTGCGCCGCGGGCGCGATCGACGGGAAGATGGCCGCCGGGGCCGTCGAGCCCGCCCTGGCGGCCGACCCGTCGGACCCCCGCCGCCTCGCCGCCGTGTGGCCGCAGGACCGCCACCGCGGCGCGGTCGTCGCCGTCTCCCGCGACGGCGGCCGCACCTGGACGCGGTCCGTCGTGCCCGGCCTCACCCGCTGCTCCGGCGGGCGCTTCGACTACGTGGACGACCCGGCGGTGACGTTCACCCGCGACGGCGGGCTCGTCGTGACGGGCGGGGTCGTCACCGACGACTACGCGGAGTCCGCGGCGCTGTCGGTCCGCTCCGACGACGGGGGCAGGACGTGGACGCGCCCGGCGCTCGTCGCGCACGAGGACGACCCCGCGCGGGGCGGCGTGTACGGCAGCGGGGCCGTCGCCGACCCCCGCGACCCGGACGTCCTGTACGTGGCCGGCGCCCGCTTCCCGGCGGAGGCGCGGACGAGCAACGACGGCTGGATCGCCCGCAGCGCCGACGGCGGACGGACGTGGGGAGCGCCCCGCGTGACCGTGGCGTCCGCCGAGGGGACGATGGTGACGGGGCACCGGCTGGTCGCGCTGAACGACGGCACGCTGCTGGACTTCCACACGCACGTCCGGTTCGGCGGCGGCCCGGGGCTGACGGAGTACACCGTGCAGGTCGTGCGGTCCGCGGACGGCGGCGAGACGTGGTCGGCGCCGCGGAAGGTGGGCGACATGGACACGACGGTCCTCATCCGGGACCCGGTGTCGGGCGAGGACGTCTCGCACACGACGAGCATCCTGTCCGACGTCGCCGTCGACCGGCGCACCGGGCGGCTGTACGCCGCCTGGCAGGACGCGCGGTTCAACGGCGGCGCGGCCGACGGCGTGGCGCTGGTCTCGTCCGGCGACGGCGGCCGCACCTGGTCGGAGCCCGTGCAGGCGAACCGGACGCCCGCGTCCGTGCCGGTTCCGAACCGGCAGGCGTTCACGGTCTCCGTCGAGGTGGGCCGCCGGGGGACCGTCGCGGTCTCCTACTCCGACTTCCGCCACGACGACGCCGCGGCGCCGCTGCGCACCGACCGCTGGCTGGCGACGTGCCGCCCCGCCCGGACGGGGTCCTGCGCGGACCCGGCGGCGGCGTGGCGGGAGACGCGGCTGACCGAAGCGTCCTTCGACATGCGGAAGGCCCCGCGCATCCCGGACGAGGCGAGCCCGCGCGGGTACTTCCTCGGCGAGCAGATGGGGCTGGTCGCGGCGGGCGGCGCGTTCGTGAGCGCGTGGGCCGAGCCGGACGCGCCGGGCCGCGCCGCCGCGTTCGTCCGGACGACGCGGTAGCGCCCGCCCGCCCGGCCCGCCGGGCCGGGCGGCCGGTCAGGCCGTGCACGGCTTCGTGCTGACCGAGTCGGGCCTGCCGTTCCAGGCCGAGGGCGAGGTGGAGGACGTCGCGGGGGACATCCTCGACGCGCCGCCCGCGGGGGAGTACCCTCACCTGGCCGAGCTGATCGCCGAGCACGCGCTCGTCCCGGACGGCCTGGCGGACCGGCTCGCGCAAGGTGTATGACCACCGGGTCATAACGGGGCTCGAAGATAATCCAATTCTAGTGTACGACCGAACGACATTCTAGGCAAAATTCGCTAAAGTCATAAGCGTCTAGTTACCGGGGGCGCCGTGGCCCCGCGCCCGGCGCGTCGGTCAGAGGGCCCGGATCGGAGGAGGCGCCAGTGCAGACGCGAGCGGCAATCTTGAGGGAACCCCGCACCGACTGGAGTGTGGAGACCATCGAGCTCGATGATCCGAAGGCGGGAGAGGTCAAGGTCAAGCTCACGGCGGCGGGGCTGTGCCACTCCGACGAGCACCTGCGCACCGGTGACATGGTCCTCGACCCCGAGATCGCCGAGCTGATGGGCTGGAGCCAGTTCCCGTGCGTCGGCGGGCACGAGGGCGCCGGCGAGGTGGTCGAGGTCGGCCCCGGCGTCACGTCCCTGCAGGAGGGCGACCACGTCGTCCTGTCGTTCATCCCGTCCTGCGGGCGGTGCCCGTCGTGCGCCATGGGACGCCAGCACCTGTGCGACTACGGGTCCATCCTGCTCGGCGGGCGGCAGATCAGCGACAACACGTCGCGGCACCACTCCGCCAAGGGCGAGGACCTCGGGACCATGTGCCTGACCGGCACGTTCGCCCCGTACACCGTGGTGAACGAGGCGTCCTGCATCAAGATCGACCCGTGGATCCCGCTGGACAAGGCGGCGCTCCTCGGCTGCGGCGTCACCACCGGATGGGGTTCGGCCGTCAACGCGGCGAACGTCCAGGCGGGGGAGACCGTCGTGGTGATCGGCCTCGGCGGCATCGGGATGAACGCCGTGCAGGGCGCGGCGATGGCGGGCGCCCGGCACGTCATCGCCGTCGACCCGGTCGCCTGGAAGGCCCAGGCCGCCGTGGAGACCTTCGGCGCGACGCACGCGGCGTCGTCCATGGAGGAGGCCGCGGCCAAGCTGGCGGAGATGACCTGGGGCGCGAACGCCGACAAGGTCATCCTCACGACCGGCGTCGCCACCGGCGAGCTCGTCCAGCCGATGATGGGGATGGTCGCCAAGGGCGGCCGCGGCGTCGTGACGGCGGTCGCGCCGATCGTCCAGGAGGACGTCAAGCTCAACCTGTTCGACCTGGCGATGCAGCGCAAGGAACTGGTGGGCTGCATCTTCGGCAACTCCAACCCGCGCCGCGACATCACGCGCCTGCTGCGCCTGTACGAGGACGGGAAGCTGAAGCTCGACGAGCTGATGACCAACACCTACACGCTCGACGAGATCAACCAGGGCTACCAGGACATGCTCGACGGCAAGAACCTCCGCGGCGTGATCGTGTACTGATCCGGGCCGCCCGCCCCGCACGGGCGCCCCGCCGATCCCCCGGCCGCCGGCCTCCGGCGACCGGGGGATCGCCCTTTCCGCCCCCGCGCGCCGCCGCCGTCAGGGGACGGGCGCCAGGGCGGCGAACGCCCGGTCGACCAGCTCGCCGCGGTCGACGTCGCCGCCGCGACGGAGCCACTCCCGGCCCGCGGCGTCCAGTGCGGCGCCCGCGCACCCGGTGAGCAGGTCGGCGGCGAACGCGTCGAGCCCGGCCCCCGGTCGCTCGCGCAGCGCGGCGGCGATCCGCCCCCGCATGGCGTCCCGCCGCTGGTGCAGGCGCGCGCGCAGCGCGGGCGTCGACTCGATGAGCCGGAGCACCGCCGGGTCCCGCTGCGCGGCGTGGATGTGCTCCTCCCGCTCGCGCAGGACGATCCGCAGCACCGTCCACGGCGGCTCGTCCGCCGGACGCGCCCGGACGGCCGCGGCGACCTCGTCGGCCAGTTCCTCGACGTCGCCGAACACGACGTCCTCCTTGGACGGGAAGTAGCGGAAGAAGCTGCGCTTCGACAGCCCCGCCGCCGCCGCGACGTCCTCGACCTTCGTCTCCTCGTAGCCGCGCTCGACGAACAGCCCGATCGCCAGCTCCGCCAGCTCGGCCCGCACCGCGCGCCGCGTCCGTTCCCGCAGTCCCGAAACCCGCTCCCCGCTCACGCACCGAGGATACTTCATGGCATGCTAGGACAAACATGTCACTCGGTGACAAGGAGAGTGCGATGAACGGCA
Organism: Actinomadura sp. WAC 06369; assembly: GCF_003947565.1. Classification (NCBI taxonomy): domain Bacteria; kingdom Bacillati; phylum Actinomycetota; class Actinomycetes; order Streptosporangiales; family Thermomonosporaceae; genus Actinomadura; species Actinomadura sp. WAC 06369. The sequence goes on from NZ_QHJN01000141.1 coordinate 17,612, forward strand.
AGACCGTCCTGGTGACGGGAAGCACCGGCGGGATCGGCAAGGAGACGGCCCGGAGCCTCGCCGCGCTGGGGGCGCGGGTGGTCCTGGTCGGCCGCGACCGGGACCGTGCGGACGCCGCCGCCCGCGAGCTCGGCCCCTCGGCCGCCGCGGTGACCGCGGACCTGTCGACGCTCGCGGGCCTGCGCGCCCTCGCCGCCGAGGTGCGCGCCCGGCACGACCGGCTCGACGTGCTCGTCAACAACCTCGGCGGCATGACCGCGCCGCGCACGCTCACCGCGGACGGCGTCGAGACGACGTTCGCGGCGAACGTCCTCGCGCCCTACACGCTGACGTGCCTGCTGCTGCCGCTGCTGCGCGCCGCCCCCGCCGCGCGCGTCGTCAACCTCACCGGCGGCATCCCCGGCGGCCCGCTCGACCCGGGCAACCTGCAGGGGGAGAAGCGCTACCTGGGCTGGACGTTCTCCCAGTACAACCACGCGAAGACCGCGGTGATGGCGATGAGCCGCCGCTTCGCCGCCGTGGACGGCGTCAGCGTCAACGTCGCCTACCCCGGGCACGCCTACACGCCCGGCAACCGGGCGACGACCTCCGCCGCGTTCCCGTACGCCTACCGGCCGGTCGTCCCCGTTCTCCGGCTGCTCGGGCCCCGGCTGCTGAACGACATCGCCAAGGCCGCGCGGTCGAGCGTCCACCTGGCGTCCAGCCCGGAGATGGAGGGCGTGAGCGGCGTCTACGTCGACGCGAAGGCGAGGCGCGTGCCGTGGCCGGCGAGCGTCCTGGACGAGCGCGCCTGCGACGCCGTCTGGGAGCTGTGCGCCCGCCTCGGCGGCGTCGCGCCCTGAACCCGGGCGTCAGTGCGGGGCGGTCTGCCGGGGGGACGCGGTGAGCAGCGCGACCGCCGTGTCGACGATGCTGCGCTGCGCGGCGGGCGGCACCCCGGCGGGCCGCCGCACGGCGTTCCACCACAGGCCGTCCAGCAGGACGAGGACCAGGTCGGCCAGCTCCTCGGGGGAGCGGTCGCGCGGGAAGCCGCCGGCCTCCTGCCCGCGGGCGAAGGCCGCCCGGAGGTTCGCGCGCGCCTCGGCGTCGATCTCGTCGAGCGCCTCGGCGAAGGACGGGCGGACGACGGCCTCGGCGTAGAACGCGGCCCAGATGCGGGCCTCGGTCAGCCCCCGCTCGTCCGCCGGGAGGAACGCCAGCAGTGCACGTCGGAGCAGGTCGGGGACGGAGTCGCCGCCGGTGCCGCCCGGGACCCGGGCCAACCGCGCACGGGCGGCCGCGACCGCCTGGTCGAACGCGAACCGGAGCATCTCCTCCTTGGTCGTGAAGTAGCGCTGCACCGCCCCGAGGGAGAAGCCCGCCTCGGCGGCGACCGTGCGCATGCTGACGCCGCCCAGCCCCTGCCGCGCGGCGATGCGGAACAGCGCGTCCGCGACGTCGCGGCGGCGCGCCTCCCTGTCCACCGTTCTAGGCACCCGTCAATTGTGTCGCACCCGAACGGCCTGCGTTCGTCCCGATGCGTACGCGACGCAACGAAGTCGTTGGCGCGCACCGGGCGGACGCCACCGCCAACTCGCGCGTGCACTTCTACCGCGTGGGCCGCCGAGTACCGGACCGTAGGCTGGGACCGCACGCGAACGGACGGGAGGCCGCGGTGGCCGAGGCGACGCTGACCGGGGTGATGGCCGAGCTGGCCGCGCTCGAGGACCCGAGGATCCGCGCGGTGAACGAGCGGCACGGCGACGATCACGGCGTGAACCTGGGCGCGCTGCGCGCCATCGCGAAGCGGGTGAAGTCGCAGCAGGATCTCGCGCGCGGACTCTGGGCGACGGGCGACACGGCGGCGCGGTTGCTGGCGCTGCTGGTCTGCCGCCCCAAAGCGTTCGAGCGCGCCGAGCTGGACGCCATGCTGCGCGAGGCGCGCACCCCGAAGGTGCACGACTGGCTCGTGAACTACGTCGTGAAGAAGAGCCGGCACGCGGAGGAGCTGCGCTCGGCCTGGCTCGCCGACCCGGACCCCGTCGTCGCGAGCGCCGGGTGGGCGCTGACCGGCGAGCGCGTCCGGAAGAAGCCGGAGGGCCTCGACCTGCCCGGCCTGCTCGACGTCATCGAGGCGGAGATGAAGGACGCCCCGGAGCGCCTGCAGTGGGCGATGAACGAGTGCCTGAGCCACATCGGCATCGAGCACGCCGAGCACCGCGCCCGCGCGATCGGCATCGGCGAGCGCCTGGAGGTGCTCAAGGACTACCCGACCTCCCCGGGCTGCACGTCCCCCTACGCGCCCGTCTGGATCAACGCGATGGTGAGCCGCCGGTGACCGCGCCCCGCAGCGGCGCGCGGCCGCCGTCGCTTTCCTGACGAGCCCTGGCGGACGCCCGGACCGGCACACCGCCGAGCCGCGCGGGCCGCTCGACGGCTGACGCGCCGGCGCGTCAGCCGAGCAGGCCGCGGCGGTACGCCTCGCCGACGGCGGCGGCGCGGTCGCGCACGCCGAGCTTGTCGTAGATGCACGGACGGGCACGAACCGAGCGGGGCCCCTACCCCACTCGGTCGGCCCTCCGACGCCGTGACGACCCTCCCGCCGACCCGCCCGCCGCCACGCGCACCCAGCGCACCCCGGCCCGCTCCCATCAGCGAACCGCGCGAGTTACGCGACCGGCAGCCGCGCTTACGCCGAGGTCATGATCAGCCCGCAGACAGGATGCGAGCGCCAGGTGCTCAGCACCCCTACACCACGCCTGGCTAATCACTCTGCGGGAAGCGCACATCCGTCGACGTCGGCAGACCGAACCACTCCTTTGCTGGCCTGGTCGTCATCAGCAGCAGGATCGCGATCCCCAGCGGCACACTCAACACGCCCACAACCAGTGCCCATGTCCTAGAACCCCGGTAGCCCCGCCAGAGCCCATGCGCCACCATCCCCGGAAAGAGCCCCACGACGAGCCCCATCACAGCGAACAACAGCACACCCGGCTCTCGGTCGATGATCGCGAAAACCACCATCGCGACTATAAAGACGAAGATCAGAGCGGCGGGAATCGAAAAGATCACCACGACAGCGATCACGCTGGGCGGCGGCCTGAGTTTTTTGTCCGGCGACGACATGGCGGAAGCATATTTATCTCGCTGCGGGACCCCTCCCGAAACGACCAAACCGCATTAGACCGGCCGCTCAGGAGCAGCCCGCTCCACCAAGCCCAGCCGCAGCAGTGCCGACCGCACCGCCCCGCGACTACGCCCGAACTCCTCTGCCAGCTCCGCCGGACGCGCACCAGCACGAAAACGCGCCGTCAGTTGCGCGTCTTCGTCCGCCGTCCACGGCTTGCCGTGATTGGGATGCTTGGCCCGCAGCCGCTCCAACCGCCCGCCTGCACCATCCCCGGTCTCCAGCGTCCGCACCGATTCCGCCGTCACATTCAGCACCTGCTGACCGCGATGCAGCGACACCAGTTGATCGGCCTGAACCGTCATCTCGGTGACCGTCACCGCGTCGAACCGCTGAGGACCGTTGAAGGTCACCCGCACCTCGCCCATTTGCACCCCGTTCCCGTGTGCCGCCAGCCCCCGACCACACCCGGTCATAACCGATCAAGGCAGGAGGCAAGCGGAGCAAGCGCCCCACCTGAACGCCCGCTCATCGCAGGGGTGCGTGGCTCGCCACGTGCGCCACGCTGATGTTTTGATTCCCACCCAACCCCGACCCCCACCCCTTATAA
>NZ_QHJN01000142.1:0-21279 GCF_003947565.1 Actinomadura sp. WAC 06369
TCACCGTCCCCTGGGTGGAGAACTGACCCGCCGTCCACGCGCGAGGCCCGCCCGGTTCCGCCCGGCCGGGCCCTGGGCCCCTGAAGGTGGGCGAGGCCCGGCCGGGCGGAACCGGGCGGGCCTCGCGCGTGGACGGCGGGTCAGTTCTCCACCCAGGGGACGGTGAAGCGGGTGAAGACGATGCCGCCGGTGTCGCCGATCTCGTGGAGGGCGCCCACGGAGCCGTCGGCGAGGACGGCCATGGTGGAGTAGCCGGACGCGCCGGGCTTGATGAGGGCGTGGCGCGGCCAGCTCACGCCGTCGTCCCGGCTGAGGCGGACGGTCAGGTCGGTGCGGGACGTGTCGGCGGTGTTGCTGTGCAGGGCGGTGCCCGTCAGGGCCGGGGTCCCCTGGACGGGCCGCAGGTACGAGATCTCGTCGCCGTTGTTGCCGGGGTCGATGAGGCCGCTCTTCCAGGCCGTCCCCCACGGGGCGGTGACGTCGTCGGCCATCGCGTACCAGCGGTCGCCGCCGGCGTCGTGGCGCAGGTTCTGCGCGACGCGGCCGGTGGCGCGCTGGATCACCTTGCTCTCGTTGACGCCGGCGGCGGCGGTGGTGCCGTTGTGCCAGGTGGCGCCGTGGTCGTCGGAGTAGATGTTCGCTGCGTGCGAGCGGTTGTTCAGGCGGTAGACGATCGGCTGGACGAGGCGGCCGGAGTCGAGCTGGACGCCGTGCCCGGACGACGCGAACATGCCGCCCCACGCGGGGTCGCGGACGACCGGGTTGAGGTCGACGGGGTCGCTCCAGGTGGCGCCGCCGTCGGTCGAGGTGATGTAGGTGATGTGGGTGTTGGTGGTGGAGTTCTCGGAGGTGTCGCCGGGCTGGGAGCCCCAGAAGCCGACGCCGGGCGCGGGGGCGTAGGTGAAGAAGCAGAAGATCTTGCCGGTCTCGCGGTCGACGAGGAGGCTCGGGTCGCCGTAGCCCTGGGAGGTCCTGGCGGGCTTCGCGATGATCTTCGGGCGGGTCCAGGTCGTGCCGCCGTCGGTGCTGCGGGTCATCGCGATCTGGATGTTGTTCGTGCCGCCGCCGAGGTCGTAGCTGCCGTCGACGCGGGCGTCCATGACGGCGACGACCGTCCCGTCGTTGGCGACGGCGAGGCCGGGGATGCGGACCGACTTCGGCGCCTTGCCGAGGCCGTCGATGACGGTCGAGGTGGTGAGGACCTTCTGCGCGTTCATGCCGGGCTCGCCGGAGTCGAGGCCGCAGCCGGACGTGCCGGACACGGACTTCGACCAGGAGCCGGACGACACGTTGAACGTGTACGGGGTCCCGTCGGGGACCGTCCAGTAGAGGCTGTCGTCGCCGGAGCGGGCGGGGACGTCGACCGTCCAGGGGGAGCCGGAGCGGCCGGGCCAGGCGACGGTGAACCGCTTGGCGGTCTCCGAGCGGTTGTCGAGGACCAGGCGGAGGCGGTGCGGGGCGGCGCAGTCCATGGCGGCGCGGACGCTGAGCGCGCCGGAGCAGTCGAGGACGCCGGAGTCGGTCTGGTCGAAGCCCTGCGGGGTCGTCGTGCGGAACGTGTAGGCGGTGCCGGACGGCTTGGTGAAGTGGAAGTGGGCGCGGTCGCCGGGGGCGACGCGGGCGGTCCAGGTGCCCTGGCCGGGCCAGGTCAGGGTGAAGGTCGTGGCGGACGGCGTGTCGTTGACGACCGTCTCCTGGATGCGGCCGGACGTGCAGTCCTGGGAGACGACGGCGGACTGCCCGGTGGCGGCGCGGGCGGGCGGGGCGGCGAGGGCGAGGGCGGTGACGGCGGCGGCGCCGGCCGCCGCGGCTCTGCGGGCTGTGGCGCGGGGGCGCGGGGGCATGTCTTACCTCCGATATGGGACATGGGATGTCCTCTCGCGGGGTGAAGTTAGGCGCGGACGGCGCCCGCGTCAACCCTCGCGCCGCGGCCGTCCCCCGGGCCCCGTGGACGCGCTTCGGGGTTTTCCTGGGCGTCCGCCGGATAGGGAGGCGATGTAACGAGTCGGACGACCACCGAGCGTGACCACGGTGAACGGGGAGGGCCACATGAGCATGCCGCATCGGGCAGCGCGTCGACTGGGGGAGATGGAGTCGCTCGACCGCGTCGCCGAGCCCGCGACCAAGGCGGCCGGACGGGTGGTGCGGCCGAAGGCGGTCCGCAACCTGCTCAGCGGGACGAGCCTGGGGCATGCCCTGCACCCGGCGCTCACCGACGTCACGATCGGCGCGTGGAACATGGCCGCGCTGCTGGACGCCATCGGGGGGCGCGCCGCCGAGCCCGCGGCGGACCTGCTGGTGAAGGTGGGGATCGGCAGCGCGGTGCCGACGGCGCTGACCGGGGTGAACGACTGGTCCGACACCATCGGCCCGGAGCGGCGGGTGGGGCTGGTGCACGCGCTGGCCAACAACGCGGCGCTGGGCCTGTTCGTCGCCTCGATGATCATGCGGAAGCGCGGCGACCGCCGCGCGGGACGGGCGCTCGGCTGGGCCGGGGCCGGGGTGCTGGGCATCGGCGGCTACCTGGGCGGGCACCTGTCGTTCGTCCAGGGCGTCAACGTCAACCGCACCGCGTGGCAGCAGGAGCCGGAGGCGTGGACGCCGCTGCTGGACGACACCGAACTCGCCGAGGGCGCGCCCCACCGGGTCGAGGTGAACGGGACGCCGATCCTGCTCTACCGGGACGGCGGGCGGATCTTCGCGCTGGGCGCCACCTGCACCCACATGGGCGGCCCGCTGGAGGAGGGCACCTTCGAGGACGGGTGCGTCACCTGCCCCTGGCACAGCAGCACGTTCCGGCTGGAGGACGGCGGCATCGTGCGCGGACCGGCGAGCACGCCGGAGCCGCACTACCAGACGCGGGTGCGGGACGGGCGCATCGAGGTCCGCGTCCCGCCGCGGGGCGTCCCGGCGGAAGGCGCCGAGGAGGCCGTGGAGCGGCCGCGGCGGAAGGTCCGCGGGGGCCTGGCGCGGGCGTCCGCCACCTGACCCGCGAGCCGCCCGGCCCGCGGGCCCGCGCCGGCCCGCGGGCGGCGGGGGTCAGTGCCCGGCGGCGCGGAGTTCGAGGCGGTCGCGGATGCCGCGGAAGTGGGCGGCCATCGCGGCGGCGGCCGCCGACCGGTCGCCCGCCCGCAGCGCCTCGTAGATGTCGCGGTGCCGCGCGGCCACGTCGTGCGACTCCTGGACGACCGGGGCGAGGTCGTGCTGCAGGGTGCGGTAGACGTCCCAGAACGCGCCGAGGAGCTGGTTGACGATCGGGTTCGCGAGGGGCCGGTAGAGCAGCTCGTGGAACAGCCGGTCGGTCTCGGGGGTGACCTGCCCCGCGTCGGCCTCGACCTCCATCCGGCGCATCACCTCGTCGAGGTCCGGGGTGCCGGAGTTCAGGCCGCGGTCGATGACCTGGTCGATCAGGCCGCGTTCGAGGATCTCCCGGACGTCGACGAGGTGCGCGAGGTCGTCGCGGCCCTGCCGCTTGGAGATGCGGGCGTGGAAGGTCAGCTCGTCGACCAGCGCGCCGAGCGACATGCTGCCGACGTACATGCCGAAGCCGTGCCGGATCTCTACGATCCCGACGGCCTGGAGGGCCTTGAGGGCCTCGCGGAGCGAGTTGCGGCTGACGTCGAGTTCCTCGACGAGCTCGAACTCGGTGGGCATCGGGTCGCCGACGGCGAGGCCGCGCTCGAGGATGAGCTGCTTGACCCGCTGCTGCACCTCCTCGGTGCGGCTGTTGCGGCTGCTCGTGGTGCGTCCACGCGTGCGACCGACGGTCATCGCGTCCCGTTCCCCCTTCGCGTCCGGTGCGTCCGGGTTGCTCCCGGGCGCCGCGGCCGGCTCGACACTTGACCGGGCCGTTGCCGACGCCTACGGTACACCGACGAGCGACGTTGGATGTCCTACATCCTCCCTCCGTCGCCCTCCCACCCCTCCGACCCCTGGAGACGTCGTGACCGATCTCCCGCGCGGCGCCGGCCTCAACCGCCGCGACTTCCTGCGCTACACCGGCATGCTCGGCGCCGCCGCGGCCATCACCGCAAGCCTGTCGGCCTGCAGCGGCCCGTCCTCCACCGGCGGCTCCGGGAGCGGGACCGGCATCCAGGCCGCCCTCTCCTACGCGCTGTCCGGCGGCTTCGACCCGATGACGTCCTCCAGCGCGGTCGCCACCGCCGCGAACCAGCACGTCCTCGAACCGCTCGTCGACCTCGACCCCGTCACCCGCAAGCCGTTCAACGCGCTCGCCAAGGCCGACCCCGAGCAGGTCGACGACACCACCTACCGGGTCGCGATCCGCGACGGCGCCACCTTCCACGACGGCTCCAAGGTGACCGCCGACGACGTCGTGTTCAGCTTCGAGCGGGTGCTCGACCCCGACAACGAGTCGCTGTTCGCCCAGTTCCTGCCGTTCCTCGACGGCGTGAAGAAGGTCGACGAGCAGACCGTCGAGTTCAAGCTCAAGTACGCGTTCGCGCTGTTCGGCGAGCGGCTGTCGGTCGTCCGGATCGTCCCCAAGAAGATCGTCGAGGCGGACCAGAAGAAGTTCGACGCGCTGCCCACCGGGTCCGGCCCGTTCAAGCTGACGGCCGCGAACGCCGGCAGCGGCCTGAAGTTCGAGAAGTTCGACGCGTACAACGGGCCGCGGCCCGCGAAGGCCCCGACGATGACGTGGCTGCTCATCACCGACCCGTCCGCGCGCGTCACCGCCCTGCAGTCCAAGCGCGTCCAGGTGATCGAGGCCGTCCCGTACCTGAACGTCGAGGAACTGTCGAAGAGCATGGACGTCGAGTCCGTGCAGAGCTTCGGGCTGCTGTTCCTCATGTTCAACTGCAAGAAGAAGCCGTTCGACGACGTCCGCGTGCGGCAGGCGCTGCAGTACGCGATCGACACCGGGAAGATGATCGACACGGCGCTGCTCGGCAACGCCGCCGCCGCGACCGGGTTCCTGCCCGAGGCCCACCCCGACTACGTCCGGGCGTCCACCGTCTACGGGCACGACCCGGCGAAGGCGAAGAAGCTGCTGCAGGAAGCGGGCGTGAGCGGCCTGGAGGTCGAGCTCGTCACCACCGACACCGACTTCGTGAAGGACTGCGTCCCGCTGATCAAGCAGAGCTGGGACGCCATCGGGGTGCGGACGACGCTGAACGTCGGGCAGTCCGGCGGCCAGTACGCCAACAAGATCGACAACGGCAAGTACCAGGTGATGGCCGCGCCCGGCGACCCGTCGGTGTTCGGCAACGACGTCGACCTGCTGATGCGCTGGTTCTACGTCGGGACCTGGCCGGAGACCCGCAGCTACAACTCCGGCACCGCCGAGGCGAAGAAGGTCGTCGAGCTGCTCGACGACGCCGCCCGCGAGACCGACGAGGCCGCGCGCAAGCGGATGTGGGCCGAGGCGATGAACATCGTCGCCGAGCAGGCCGCGCTCTACCCGATCTTCCACCGCAAGCTGCCGACCGCATGGAACGGCGACGCGCTGAGCGGCTTCAAGCCGCTCGCCACGACCGGCCTGTCGTTCCTCGACGTCGGCCGCGCGTGACCGCCTGACCGCAGACGAAACGGACATCGATCCATGGCCACGATCCTGCGGATGGCGCTGGGCCGGCTGCTGCTCCTGGTACCGATGGTGCTGGGCGTCACGCTGCTCGTCTTCGTCGTCCTGAGGTTCTCTCCGAGCGACCCCGCCTACAACGCCCTCGGAGAGGGCTCGACACCCGAGGCGCGCGCCGCGTACGCGGAGGAGAACGGGCTGAACGACCCGCTCCCCCTCCGGTACGCCCGCTTCCTCGGCGACCTGGTGCAAGGCGACCTCGGGGTGACGGCGGCGCCGAGCCGCCCCGTCACCGAGGCGGTCTCGACCGCGTTCCCGCTGACGCTCCAGCTCGCGGTGCTGTCGGTGCTGCTCGGCGTGCTCGTCGCGCTCGCGCTCGGCGTCACGGCGGCGCTGTTCCGGGACCGCTGGCCCGACCAGGTCATCCGCGCCGTGTCCATGGCCGGTGTCGCGATGCCGTCGTTCTGGCTCGGCATCCTGCTGATCCAGTGGTTCGCGCTGCGCCTCGGCTGGTTCCCGACCGGCGGCTACGTCAACCCCGCCGACTCGGTCGGCGAATGGCTGCGCAGCCTCGCGCTGCCCGCCGTCGCGGTGGCGCTGCCGGTCGGCTCCCAGCTCGCCCGCGTCGTGCGCACCGCGATGGTCGAGGAACTCGACCGCGACTACGTCCGGACGGCGGTCGGCGGCGGGCTGCCGCGGTCGGTCGTCGTCGGGCGCAACGTGCTGCGCAACGCACTGATCACCCCGCTGACCGTGCTCGGCCTGCAGATCGGCTACCTGCTCAGCGGCACGGTCGTCATCGAGGCGATCTTCGGGCTGCCCGGCCTCGGCACGCTCATCATGCAGGCCGTCACCGCCGGGGACCTCGCCCTCGTGCAGGGCGTCGTGCTCTGCGTCGCGGTGAGCTTCCTGCTGGTGAACCTGCTGGTGGACGTCCTGTACCTGTTCGCGAACCCGCGGCTGAAGGGAGCGACGCGATGAGCGGTCCGCTCGGTGCGGCGACCGGCGCGGCGTCCCGCGCGGTGCGCCGGCTGCGGCCGGCGTCCCGGGCGGCGCTGGCGCTACTCCTGCTGATCGTGCTGGCGGCGCTGTGCGCGCCGCTGGTCAGCGGGCACGACCCGCTCACCACGGGCGTCGCCGGGCAGGCGCCGTCCGCCGACCACTGGTTCGGCACCGACCGCGTCGGCCGGGACGTCTTCGCCCGCGTCATGTACGGGGCGCGCTGGTCCCTCGCCATCGGCCTCGGCGCCGCCCTGCTCGCGCTGGTCGTCGGGGCGCTGCTCGGCTCGCTCGCGGCGACGTCGCACCGCGCCGTGGACGAGCTGGTCATGCGGTGCCTCGACGTCGTGATGGCGTTCCCGGCCGTCGCGCTCGCCGCGGTGATCGTCACCGTGTTCGGCAAGAGCCTGCCGGTGCTGATCTGCACGATCGCGTTCCTGTACGTGCCGCAGGTCGCGCGGGTCGTCCGCGCCAACGTGATGTCGCAGTACGGCGAGGACTACGTCGCCGCCGAGCAGATCATCGGCGCCGGGCGCGCGCACATCCTGAGCCGCCACGTGCTGATCAACTGCGCGGCGCCCGTCCTGGTCTTCGTCACGATCATCGTCGCGAACGCGATCGTGTTCGAGGCGAGCCTGTCGTTCATCGGCGCGGGCGTCCAGGACCCCGACCCGTCCTGGGGCAGCGTCATCGCCTACGGCAAGGCGCTGGTCCTGTCCGGCGGCTGGTGGGCGACGTTCTTCCCCGGCCTGTTCATCCTCGTGACGGTGCTGGTGCTGAACATCCTGTCCGAGGGCATCTCGGACGCCTGGGCCGCGCCCGCCGACCGCTCCGCCGCGGCGAAGGACGGCGGCAAGGACGGCAAGGGCGGCGACGCCCGCACGGCGGGCCCGTCCGCCGAGCGGGCGGCCGAGCCCGCGCGGGTGCTGAGCGACGGCCTGCACGAGGCCGGGCGGCGCCTCGCCGCACGCGCCCGCCCCCTCCCCGACGGCGAGCCGCTGCTGCGCGTCGAGGACCTCACCATCGCGTTCCCCGACCGCTACGGCGACGTCGACGTCGTCGACCGGGTGTCGCTGGACGTGCGTCCCGGCGAGGTCGTCGGGCTCGTCGGCGAGAGCGGCTGCGGCAAGAGCCTCACCAGCCTCGCGATCATGGGCCTGGAGCCGCGCGCCGCGAAGCTCGGCGGACGGCTGCTGTTCGACGGCCGCGACCTGCGGACGATGCCCGCCCGCGAGCGGCGCGGACTGCTCGGCCACGACATGGCGATGATCTACCAGGACGCGCTGTCGTCGCTGAACCCGGCGATGACGATCCGGGCGCAGCTCCGGCAGCTCACCCGCCGCGGCGGCACCCGCACCCCCGAGGAGCTGCTGACCCTCGTCGGCCTCGACCCGCACCGGACGCTGCGCAGCTACCCGCACGAGCTGTCCGGCGGCCAGCGGCAGCGGGTGCTGATCGCGATGGCGCTGTCGCGCGACCCGCGCCTCGTCGTCGCCGACGAGCCGACCACCGCCCTCGACGTCACCGTCCAGGCCGAGGTCATGCGGCTGCTGCTGCGGCTCCGCGAGGAGCTCGGCTTCGCGCTGATCCTCGTCTCGCACGACCTCGCGCTCGTCGCCGACGTCACCGACCGCGTCGTCGTCATGTACGGCGGGCAGGTCGCCGAGGCCGGCGCCACCTCCCGGGTCGTCGCCGCGCCCCGGCACCACTACGCGCGCGGCCTGCTCGGCGCGGTGCTGTCGCTGGAGACCCCGGACGCGCGGCCCGTGCAGATCCCGGGCGTCGTGCCGTCGCCGTCCGGCTTCCCGCCGGGCTGCCGGTTCGCCGACCGGTGCGCGGCGGCGACCGCCGCGTGCGCCGAGCGGCCCGAGCCGTCCGGCACCCCGGACGGGCACGCGTTCGCCTGCCACCACCCGGCCGGCGCACCCGCCGACGCACCCGCCGACGACGCGGCCGGGCAGGTTCCGGCCGAGACGGGAGAGCAGCGATGACCACCCCCGTGATGGAACTCCGCGACGTCCACGTCCGGCTGCCCGCACGCGGCGGCTCCCCGTTCCGGCGGGACGTCGTGCACGCGCTGACCGGCGCCGACCTCGCCGTCGCGCCCGGCGAGACGGTCGGGATCGTCGGCGAGTCCGGGTGCGGCAAGTCGACGCTCGCGAAGGTGCTCGTCGGGCTGCTGCGCCCGACGTCCGGCACCGTCCTGTTCGAGGGGGACGACCTCGGCGGGCTCCGCCGCGCCGAGCGGGCCGCCCGGATCGGCGCGTCCGTCGGGATGGTCTTCCAGGACCCCGCCACCGCCCTCAACCGGCGGCTGCCCGTCCGCACGATCCTCCGCGACCCCCTCGACGTGCACAAGCGCGGCACGCCCGCCGAACGGGACGAGCGCGTCCGGGAACTGATGTCGCTGGTGGGGCTGCCGCCGTCGACCGCCGCCGCGCTGCCCGCGCAGCTGTCCGGCGGGCAGCGGCAGCGCGTCGCGATCGCCCGCGCGCTGATGCTCGACCCGTCCCTGCTCGTCGCCGACGAACCCACGTCGGCGCTCGACGTGTCCGTCCGGGCGCAGATCCTCAACCTGCTGCTCGACCTCAAGGACCGGCTCGGGCTGTCGATGGTGTTCGTGTCCCACGACATCCAGACCGTCCGCCGCATGTCCGACCGCATCGTGACGATGTACCTCGGCCGGATCGTCGAGGAGGCGCCCGCCGGGACGGTCGCCGCCGACGGCACCCGCCACCCGTACACCCGCGCGCTGCTGTCCGCGACGCCGAGCCTGCTCGACCCGATGGAGCCGATCCGGCTCGACGGGCCCGTCCCCTCGGCCGTCCGGCCCCCGTCCGGCTGCCCGTTCCGCACCCGCTGCCCGCGCGCCGACGCCGACTGCGCCGAGGCGATGCCCGCCTTCGAGTCCGCGGCCGACCCGCTGCACCGGTACCGGTGCCTGCACCCCGTCACCGACCCGTCCGACCTCGCCGTCCCGACCGCCTCCCTGGAGAAACCGTGACCACCGCTCCCGCTCCCACCCGCCTCGGCGGCGTCGTGCCGCCCGTCTGCACGCCGCTCACCCCCGGCCTCGACGTGGACGTCCCGTCCCTGGAACGGCTCATCGACCACCTCGTCGGCGCCGGGGTGGACGGCCTGTTCGTCCTGGGCTCGACGAGCGAGGTCGCGTTCCTGCCCGACGGGCACCGGCGGACCGTGCTGGAGACCGCCGTGAAGCACGCCGCCGGGCGGGTGCCCGTCCTCGGCGGCGTCATCGACATGACCACCCCCCGGGTGATCGAGCACGCCCGCGCCGCCGCCGAGGCCGGCTGCGCCGGGGTCGTCGTGACCGCCCCGTTCTACACGCGCACCCACCCCGCCGAGATCGAGGACCACCTGCGCCGCGTCGCCGCCGCCGTGCCCGTCCCCGTCTACGCCTACGACCTGCCGGTGTCCGTCCACACCAAGCTGGACGGCGCGATGCTGCTGCGGCTCGCCGCCGACGGCGTCCTCGCGGGCGTCAAGGACTCCAGCGGCGACGACGGCGCCCTGCGCACCCTCCTGCTCGCGCAGCGCGACGCCGGGATCGACGGGTTCAGCGTGCTCACCGGCGCCGAACTGACCGTCGACACGGCCGTCGCGATGGGCGTCCACGGGGTCGTCCCGGGCCTCGGCAACGTCGACCCCGCCGGGTACGTGCGGCTGTACCGGCACTGCGCCGAGGGCCGGTGGGACGACGCCCGCGCCGAGCAGGAGCGGCTGCTGCGGCTGTTCGACATCGTCAACGCGGGCGCGACCGACCGGATGGGCCGCGGCTCGTCGGCGCTCGGCGCGTTCAAGGCCGCGCTGCACCTCCTCGGCGTCATCGACCACCCGGTCACCGCGCCGCCGCAGGTGCAGCTCGACGCCGCCGAGACCGGACGGGTACGGGAGCGGCTCGCCGCCGCGGGCCTGCTGTGACCGCCGTCCGGTACGCCGCGCTCGACATCGGCGGCACCAAGGTCGCGGCCGCGCTGGCGGACGCCGAGGGAACGGTCCTGCACCGCGGCCGCGTCCCAACTCCCGAGGGCGGCGGGCAGGCCGTCCTCGCCGCCGCCGCCCGGCTGCTGGACGGCCTCGCCGAGGACGCCCGCGACGGGAGCCGCCCCCCGGGCGGCGGCACCGGCGACCGGCTGCGGGCGGCCGGCGTCCGCGCGCTGGGCGTCGGGGCGCCGGGGGTCGTCGACCCGGCGACCGGGCGCGTCGTGTCCGCGACGGACGTGCTGCCCGGCTGGTCCGGGACGCCGGTGCGGGACGCCCTCGCGGACCTGACCGGCCTGCCCGTCGCGGTCGCCAACGACGTCCGCGCGATGGGCCTCGGCGAGGCCCGGCGGGGCGCGGGCGCCGGGTTCCACCGCGTCCTGCACGTGTCCGTCGGGACCGGCGTCGGCGGCGCGCTGACCACCGGCGGACGGCTCGACGGCGGAGCGCACGGCACCGCCGGGGAACTCGCGCACCTGCTCGTCCCCGAACGGGGGCCGGTGCCGTGCGGCTGCGGGCGGCGCGACCACCTGGAGGCCGCGGTGTCCGGCCCGGCCATCGCGGCCACCGGCGACCCCGGCCGCGCCGGGGCGCTGCTCGGCCGCGCGCTCGCCGGGCTCCTCGCCGTCCTCGACCCGGACGCCGTCGTCGTCGGCGGCGGCGTCGCCCAGGTCGGCGCGCCGTTCCTCGACGCGGTCACCGCCGCGTTCCGTGCGGAGGCGCTGCCGCCGCTGCGCGCCACACCGATCCTGCCCGCCGCGCTCGGCACCGACGCGCCGCTCACCGGCGCCGCGCTGCTCGCCCGAGCCGCCACCGACCACGAGAGGGACGCATGACGCCCGAGGAGTTCGCCGCGCTCGTCCGGAACCGGCTGATCGTGTCCTGCCAGGCGGGGCACGGGCACCCGCTGCGCGACACCGCCGCCCTCACCCGGTCGGCGCGGGCCGCCGAGGCGGGCGGCGCGGCGGCGATCCGCTGCGGCGGCGTCGGCGGCGTCCCGGACGTCGCCGCCATCGCGGACGCGGTCGCCGTGCCCGTCATCGGCCTCACCAAGGACGGGACGGACGGCGTGTTCATCACCCCGACCGTCGAGGCGGCCCGCGCGGTCGTCGCCGCGGGCGCCGCGGTCGTCGCGGCCGACGCCACGTTCCGCCCCCGCCCCGACGGGCGCCCGGTGGCCGAGTCGATCGCGGCCGTCCACGACGCGGGCGCGCTGTTCATGGCGGACGTCGCGACGCTGGAGGAGGGCGTCGCGGCGGCCGAGGCCGGCGCCGACATGGTCGCCACCACCCTCGCCGGCTACACCGGCCCCGGCCCGGTCCCGGACGGCCCGGACATCGGCCTCGTCCGCGCGCTGCGCGCCGCGCTCCCCGATGCCCTGCTCATCGCCGAGGGCCGCTACCACTCGCCCGACGCCGCCGCGGCGGCGATCGAGGCGGGCGCGACGTCGGTCGTCGTGGGCACCGCCATCACCGACCCGCGGTGGATCACCGCCCGCTTCGCGGCGGCCGTGTCGTCCTAGCGGAGAGCGGAGAGGCCCGGCCCCCGCGGGGGCCGGGCCTCCCGCCTACCCGTCGAGGAGGTCGCGCAGGTCGGCGGTGGCTTGGGCCGCGGCGGCCTCGGCCGTCGCGGAGACGCCGCCGAGGCCGAAGAACCCGTGGTTCAGCGTGGGCCACGTCCGGTGCACGACCGGCACCCCGGCGTCCCGCAGCGCCGCCGCGTACGCGTCGCCCTCGTCGCACAGCGGGTCGTACCCGGCGGTGTGGACGACGGCGGGCGCGACGCCCGCCAGGTCGGCGGCGCGCAGCGGCGAGACCCGCCAGTCGCCGCCGGGCCCCGCGTACAGGCCGGCGAACGAGCGCATGCCGTCCAGCGTCAGCCCGTACCCCTCGGCCCGCTTCGCCCGGGACGGGTACCGCGCGTTCACGGCCGGATCGGCGTAGCCGCCCGCGACGTCCGTCACCGGCACGACCAGCAGCTGGCCCGCGAGCGGCACCCCGGCGTCCCGGCAGGCGATCGCGACGGACGCGGCGAGCTGCCCGCCCGCGCTGTCCCCGGCCACGGCCACCCGCCTGTCCCGGGCCATGTGCAGGGCGGCGGCGAGGCAGTCGTCGAACGCGGCCGGGTACGGGTGCTCGGGGGCGAGCCGGTAGTCGACGCCGACGACCGTCCGGCCGGTCCCGGCGGCGAGGCGGCGCATGTGCTGGAGGTGGGTCCGCAGGTCCCCGGCGATCCAGCCGCCGCCGTGGAAGAACAGGATCGCGGTCTCGTCGACCCGCTTCACGGGCTCGATCACCCGCACCGGTACGGCCCCGTCCGGGGCGCCGATTCGCTCGTCGCGCTCGTCCGCCGGGACGAACGGGCCCGCGAGCAGCGCCCGCGAGCGCTCGTTCACCGCGACCGCGTGCCGCCGCGCCCCCTCGACCGACGCGTCCGCGGCCGTGGGATCCAGCGCCCGCGCCCGCAGCCACGCGGCGACGTCCGCATCGAACTCGACTTCCGCCATACACCCCTCCCTAGGACATGGGACATCCTACATTGCTGATCACATCTGCCCTCCCGGGGAAGTGGTACCGTATCTGGTACCAGACTGACGGAGGTCTCCCATGTCCATCACCGCGAGCGAGGCGCGGCGCAGGCTGTTCCCCCTCATCGACGAAGTGAACGACGACGGGGCGCCCGTGGAGATCGTCGCGAAGAACAACCGGGCGTACCTCGTGTCCGCCGCGGAGTACGAGGCCCTGGAGGAGACCGCGCACCTACTGCGCTCCCCGGCCAACATGCGCCGCCTCATGTCGGCCTACCAGCACGCCCTTGAGGGCCGCCACGAGATCCGTGAGCCGATCGACCCCGACGGGGATCAGTGAAACTTTCCTTCACCCCCGAAGGGTGGGAGGACTACACCTCCTGGATCTCCAGCGATCGGCAGGTCCTGAAACGGATCAACCGCCTCATCGACGACGCCCTGCGCGACCCGTACGAGGGCATCGGGAAACCCGAACCGCTGAAGCATGCACTGCAGGGTGCCTGGTCCAGGCGAATCACGGAGGAGCACCGTCTCGTCTATCTCCCGCGAGACGACGAACTCATCATCCTGCAAGCCCGCTACCACTACTGACCAAGGGCGAGCCGCCTCTCGACCGGCGCGGCTCCGGCGCGCGAAGGCCCGGCCGGACGCCGTCGTCCGGCCGGGCCTCGGCGCAGGGGCGGTCAGTCTTCCTTGGGGGATGCGGTCTTGGCGATCTCGGCGGGGAGGGGCGTGTCGGGGGCGTGGCCGTTGGCCGCGGGCTGCGCGGCGGGGGTCGCGTTGAGGTTGCCGAGGAGCTGGCGGGCGACGCCGAGCCCGGTGCCGCCGAGGGTGAGGGCCTTGGCGAGCATGTCCTCGACGCCCTGGGCGCCGTTGAGGACGACCATGTTGTCGACGTTGCCGAACACCTCGGCGCCCGCCTCGACGATCTCCGGCCACTTCTCCGCGAGCTGCTGCGCGATGACCGCGTCGGTGTTCTCGGCGAGGGCCTCGGCCCGCGCCTTGATGGCCTCGGCCTCCGCGAGGCCCTTCTGGCGGATGGCGTCCGCCTCGGCCTGGCCGAGGATGCGGGTGGCCTCCGCCTCCCGCTCGGCCTTCAGCTGCACCTCGGTCGCGGCGGCCTGCGCGTAGGCGATGCGCTCCTCGCGCTCGGCCTCGGCCAGCTTGACCTGCTCGTACGCGCGGGCGTCGGCGGGCTTGCGGACCTCCGACTCGAGCCGCTTCTCGGTGCGCTCCGCCTCCAGCTCGGCGTTGCGGGTCTCGCGGAGGATGACCTCCTGGCGGGCCTGCTGCTCCGCCTGCTGGACCTCACCGTTGTACTCGGCCTTCTTGATCTCCGTGTCGCGGATGACCGCGGCGTTCTCCCGCTCGGTCTCCTGCTCGCGGCGGGTCGCCTCCTGGTTGCGCTCCGCCTCGGCGATGCGGGCCGCGGACGAGACGCGGGCGGCGTGCGGGCGGCCCAGGTTGACGATGTAGCCGGTCTCGTCGTCGATCTCCTGGATCTGGAGGGAGTCGACGATCAGGCCGAGCTTGCTCATCTCGTCGGCGGCCGACATGCGGGTCTCGCTGGTCAGCCGCTCCCGGTTGAGGATGAGGTCCTCGACGGTGAGGTTGCCGATGATCGAGCGCAGGTGGCCGGTGAACAGCTCGTGGATGGCGCCGTCCATGGACGCCTGCTGCTCCAGGAACCGGCGGGCCGCGTTCGCGATCGAGACGAGGTCGTCGCCGACCTTGTAGATGACGACGCCGCGGACGTGCACCGGGATGCCCTGCTGGGTGACGCACTGCACCTCGAGGTTCCCGGCGCGGCTGTCGAGGCGCAGCCGGCGGGCGGTCTGGAAGCCGGGGAGCACCGCGGTGCCCTTCCCGGTGACGATCTTGAAGCCGAGGCTGTCGAGCCCCGTCTCGCTCTTCGAGCGCGCACCGAGACCCGAGATGATCAGCGCCTCGTTCGGCTCGGCCACCTTCCAGATGAGCTTGAACAGGATGATCAGAACGATGAGTCCGACGACGACCGCACCGATGATGATGGCCATCCGGCCCCCTTCCGTGCTCGGGCGGCGGGCCCGATACGGGAGGGCTCGTCCGCGTTACCGATGGGACGCGGCGGGAGCGCGAACGGTTTCGCCGACACGGAAGTTTCCGGCGAACGGGACGAACGTTCACTCGTGCGCGGTCGTCCGTTCCCGGTGCGTTCCGTGCGTCAGCCGAAGGCGGGAGCCACGTAGACGGTCCGCGGGGGCTGGTGCTCGACGACGATGACGAGCGTGCCGACCGAGATCTCGTCGCGGGGGTCGACCGGGTGCGCGTAGAACGCCTCGACGCCGCCGCGAATCGGGATCATGACCTCGCCGACGAGCCCGGGGCCGATCTTGCCGGTGACCCGGCCCTGCTTGCCGATCAACAGTTCTCCCGCCCGTCTTCCGCACTGCCGCTTAGGGGCAGATTATCCGGTGCGCGCCGCGGGTGTCAGGGGAGGAACCGCCCGGCGTGCTCGCGGGCCTCGGCGGCGATGCGCTCGGCCTCGTCCCGGGACGCGTTCGGCCCGACGACGGAGATCGTCGCGAGGTAGTCGCGGCCGCGGAAGACGACGTACCACGCCTTCGTGTGGGCGGTGCCGGCGATCGTCGTGACGCCGACGGTGCGGGAGCCCTGGCCGATGGCGCCGCGCGGCGACTCGGTGACGCGGTGCTCGGCCCACTTCGACCCGAGCCGCGTCCGGAAGGTGAGGCAGCCGGACGGGACGCGCGCGTTGACCTGCTCCTCGGCCTCGTCCGCCGGCATCGCCATGAGGGTCTGGGTCGCGGTCTGGCCGTTGCCCTTGGCGAACGTGACGAGCGCGGCCGGGACGTTCGCGGGGATCCGGCCGCCGGGGCCGCCCGCGCCGTTCCCGCAGCGGGGCTTGTCCAGCTCCACGCCGTCCTGGAGGCGGGCGGCGTTGCGGATGGCGCGGAGCGTCCCGTACTCGCCGAGGTCGGGGTCGCCGCCGCGCTGGTAGCCGGTCAGCTCGGTGAGCAGCGCCTGGGCGAGCTGGTCGGAGGTGTAGCCGATGCCCGCGACCGCGACGCTCCCGCCGCCGCCGGACGTCCGGGCGGGTTCGTCGCCGCCGCACGCGGACGCCGCCGCGGCGGTCAGGGCCGCCGCGAGGACGAGCGGGAGGAGCCGGTGCGCCATGCCCGCGACCTTACGGGCAGGGCGGGCGAAACCGGCCCGGCGACACGCCCGGCGCGGACACCCGGCGGGCGCGGAGACCCCGGCGGGCGGGCGTCAGGTCTGGTGGTCGGCGCGCTCGTTGTAGCAGCCGGCGTAGTCCTGCCCGGAGAGCTTCTGGATGGTCTCGACGATCTCGTCGGTGATGGCGCGGCGGGCCTTGGCCGGGGGCAGGTCGGCGTAGTGGGAGAAGTCCATCGGGGGGCCGATGCGGACGGTCGGGCGCGGGCCGAAGAACCGCGGCCAGGAGGCGCCGATCGGCTGGATCTTCTCGGTGCCCTCCAGCCCGACGGGCAGGACGCGCGCGCCGGACTCCAGGACGAGCCAGCCGATGCCGGTGCGGCCGCGGTAGAGGCGGCCGTCCTGGGAGCGGGTGCCCTCGGGGTAGACGGCGAACGCGCCGCTGTTGTCGAGCACCTCGGCGGCCTGCTCCAGGGCGCCCATGGCGGCGCGCCGGGCGCCGCGCCGGACCGGGACGTGCCCGAGGTTGGTGAGGAACCAGCGGACGAAGCCCTTCTTCAGCCCGCCGCCCTCGAAGTAGTCGGCCTTGGCGATGTAGGTCACCGGGCGCGGCACGGCGAGCGGGATGATGAAGCTGTCGATGAACGACAGGTGGTTGCTGGCGACGATGAGGGGCCCGTAGCTCGGCACGTTCTCCCCGCCCTCCACCTTGGGGCGGAAAAGCAGCCAGAGGATCGGACGCACCACGCGCGTCATGAACGTGTAGAACATCCAGCCTCCCGATTTCGCCAACGCCACTGTAACGCCCGGGTCGATCCCCGCCCGTGCGTCCGCCCCGATTTTCTCACCACGGGGTGAGGGGGAATGGTCGCGGCCCTGGTCAGGGGTCGCGCGGAAGCGAGTTCCCGGGCAGCGGCACCGGTTCTGTGAGATCTATCCCATTGGACGCGGCGCCCATCCGGCCGGCCATTCATTACTGCAAGGTAAGTTTCTGTTGAGTAAGTTTTTGCCCGCGCGGGCGCGCGGCGCCCCCCTCCCGGCGTGTTACGGTCCCGGGGACAAGCTCGGGCGACCTGGCCCTTTCACCGGCAAGCCTTGGATTGCGGGCGCCGAGTAGGTAATGCTGAGGAGTCACCTGAGAGGCCCTGGGGGGACCTCGATGAGCAGGGGCGCGTGGAGGTGACCATGGACTTCGACATCAACCTCATGCGGGACGACCGCTGCACCCTCGTCCGCGTCAAGGGCGACATCGACGTGGTGTCGCGCGAACGCTTCGAGGAGACGCTGCTCGAGGTGGTGGGCGCGGGCGGACCGGTCGTCGTCGACATGCGCGAGGTCACGTTCTGCGACTCCACCGGCCTCAACGTCATCGTCGTCGCGAACCGGCGGGCCCTGGAGCGCGACATCTACCTGGCGCTCGTCGCGCTCCCGCAGCGGGTGCAGCGGGTCTTCAGCATCACCGGCGTCGACAAATACGTCCCGGTCCACGACACGCTCCGCGAGGCCCTCGCCGCCATGCCGTCCGCCACCCGCGGCTGACCGGGCCCGTTCCCCCGGACCGTCCGTCCGGGACGGGCGTCACGAGCAGCCCTCGAACTGGGGGACGCTCGTCGTCAGGTCGAGCCCCGACTCGCCGAACCACTTGCGCAGCAGCCGCTCCGCCGTCCCGTCCTGGTACATCCGGGTGATCGCCCGGTTCACGGCCGCGCACCCCTCCAGATCGCCCTTGCGCACCCCGACGCCGTACTTCTCGTCCGTGAACGGGTCGTTGAGGATCCGGCCCGGCCCGTCCCCCGCGAACCCCGCGAGGATGAGGTCGTCGGTCGAGACGGCGTCGAGGTCGCCGCGCGCGAGCGCCTCCATACACGCCCCGTACGTCGGGTACCGGACGGGCACGGCCGCGACCTCGCGCTCCTCGATCACGCGGCGCCACGAGTTCGACCCCGTCACCGCGCAGATCTCCCGCCCCGCGAGGTCCCGGACGTCCTCGACGCCCGGCAGCCCGGGGCGGACGAGCGTGTCCTGGTGGGCCACGTAGTACGGCCCGGCGAACGCCACCTTCCGCTTGCGCGTCGCGGTGATCGAGTACGTCGCGACGATCATGTCGACGCGGCCCGCGGCGAGCGCCTCCTCCCGGACGGACGAGTTCGTCGTGGTGAACGTGATTCGCTCGGGCGGCACGCCGAGCCGTCCCGCGATGTAGGTGGCGACGTCGACGTCGAACCCCGCGTACGTCCCGTCGGCGCGCTTGACGCCGAGGCCCGGCTGGTCCTCCTTCACCCCGACGACCAGCCGGTCGTTGTCGGCGATGGTGCGCCGCTGCGGGCCGCCGATGCCGCAGCCGGCGACCGGCAGGACGGTGAGGACGGCGAGGGCGGCGGCGAGGGCCGGGGCGGCGGGTCGGGTCGCGCGCACGGGGTCCTCCTGGGTCCTGGTGGCTCGGTCAGCGGAACTCGGCGAGCCGGGGCCGGACGCCGGCGACGGCGAGCAGCGCGGTCGCGGCGACGGCGGCGGCCGGGACGGCGGTCCAGCCGCGCAGCCCGCCGTCGGCGGCGGTGACCGCGTCGTCGAGCGCGTCGCGGTGCACCGACGTCAGCGCGTCCAGCGCGGCGTCGTAGGCGGCGAAGTCGTGCAGGGCGCCGGCGGTGCGGTTCATCCGCAGGCCGATGGCGGCGGCCCGGTCGCCCTCGGCCGCGCGCCGCCGGATCTCCTCGTCGGTCCGCTGGACGGCGAGGTACGCGGTCAGGGTCCGCTTCAGCGCGTCGGCCTCGCGGCCCCGCCGGGCGGCGCTCGCCGCGTCCCCGAAGAAGCCGAGGAACGGGGCGTCCCGCCCGGTGCCCGGCTCGTACGCCGCGAGCGCGCCCTGGAGCGCCGCGTAGTAGTTCTCCAGGTTCAGCGGCCGGTCGCCCATGTCGGGGTAGACGACCGACAGCGACTTGTCGAGGTACACCTGGTCGTAGGTGTCGGCGCGGCCGGGGTCGAGCAGGAAGCGGCTCTCGTCGGCGAACGCGTTGTGGCTGATCGCGCGGGCCCGCGACAGCGCGAGGATCGAGTCGAACCCGTCCTCCTTCGCCCGCTCGATGTGCCCGGCGTGCGCGGTCAGCAGCGCGGCGGCCACGGCCGTGAGCACGACCGTCCCGGCCGTCGCCAGGACGAGCGCGGGGTTCAGCAAGCGCCGGAACGTGCGCGCCAGGTACACCTGGAGCGCCAGCAGGAGGCCCAGGGACACCGCGCCCAGCAGCAGCAGCCACGCCCTCCCGGCCAGGACGTCCGAACGCTCGGTCTCGTACGCCTGCTCGACGCGCGCGCCGCTGTCGAGCGTGATGTTGTACGCCTTCGGGAGGATCTCCAGCTTCATCAGGTCGGTCGCCTGCCGGTACGCGTCGACGACGTCCGGCGGGAGCTCCCCCGGCGGGTGCCCCGCCTGCTCGCTGAGCTGGAGCGCCCGGCCGACGAGCCGCTCGTACCGGCCGAGGCCGTCCAGGACGTCCCGGACGGTGCGGCGCAGCGCGGGGTCGCCGCCGGCGAGCTGCGCGGCCTGCACCGCCGCCGCGTCCGCCTGCGCCCGGCGCTCCTCGTAGATCCGCAGGCTCTCCGCCCGCCCGATGCCGAGCCCGTGGTCGGCGCCGATCAGCAGGACGTTCGACACCTGCGCGTCCATGTCGCTGAGCGCGAAGTACAGGGTGCCGGTGGCGACGACCTGCGGCCCCTCCTCGTGCCCGATCATCCGGACGGAGTCGCGGGCGTCGTCGACCGCGACGGCGAGCACCGCGAGCAGCCCCGCCTGGGCGAGCAGGACGAGCGCGAGCTGCAGGCGGATCCGGCCGGGGATCGTGCTCAGCGTCCGCCGCGTCCAGCCCGTCCGGGCCGGTTCGGACGGGCCGGACGGCGCGGGCCGCGCGGGGGGTTCGGGCGCTTCGGGCGGCTCGTCGGGCGCGGAGTCGCGCGGGGGAGTGGCGGTCATGGCCCGCCCCGCCTCGTCAGGGTGATCGTCGTCCAGGCGCCCACGTGGATGCGGTCGCCGTCCCCGACCGGCACCGGCACCATCGCCTTCAGCGGCTCGACCTCGCCGTTCATGGTGGTGCCGTTGCGCGCGCCGTGGTCGGTGAGCGTCCAGGTGCCGTCCGCGTGCGCGTTGAGGACGGCGTGCAGGTGCGACACGCCGGGGTCGGCGGGCGGCTCGCCGAGGTCGATCGCGGGGGCGATGCCGCGGGACGCGCTGCGCCGCCCGATCCACACCTCGCCGTCGCGCAGCGGGATCCGGCGCTCGGGGCAGTACGGAGGGAAGTCCAGGTCGGGCGCGTCCGGGCCCAGTTCGGCGATCACGGAGTTGTAGTAGGCGCGGTCGGCGCCGACCACGGCGACCCAGCCCTGCGGCGCGCTGACCGGCGGCCGCGGGCCGGGGATGCGCGGGAGGCCCCGGCCGCCCGCGGACGCGCCGTGCTCGGGGGGCCGCGGCTCCTCGAACCGCGTGCCGCAGTTCTCGCAGAAGCGGGCGTCCGGTGTCCGCGGCGTGCCGCAGTGGCGGCAGAACCCGGCGATCGTGCTCGCGGGGATCGTCGCGTCCAGCGGACGGCCGCACACGTCGCAGTACTCCGCGTCCTCGGACCGGTGACCGATCGGGCATACCGGCATGGCCTCAGCTCCCCGCCTCTCCCGGCGGCCCCGCCTGCTCGGCCCGGCGCGCCTCGTCCGATTCGCCGGAATGTTCCGGTTCACTGCCATGATCCCCCGCCGGACCCGGCCGTGTCCGCACCGTCCGCACCGTCCGCACCGACCGGGTGTCGAGCGCCATCTCGTCCGCCTTCGCCACGCCCGACCGCAGCCGCACCGTCCCCGACTCGCCGTCCACCACCTCCACCACCCGGTCCAGCAGCCCCGCGATCTGCTCGTTCCCCACCTCGCGCGCCAGCACCACCGCCCGGCCGAGCCGCCGCGTCGCGGTCTCCTCGTCCCCCGCCCGGCGCGCCTCGTCCGATTCGCCGGAATGTTCCGGTTCACTGCCATGATCCCCCGCCGGACCCGGCCGTGTCCGCAC
>NZ_QHJN01000015.1:0-80755 GCF_003947565.1 Actinomadura sp. WAC 06369
ACCGAAGGCCGCCACCCGAACCCCACCCCCGGCACCCGCCGGACAGCGCCCTGACCTGCCCGGACACCCCCGGACACCCGACCAGAACCCACCCGGCACCGAGCCGACCACCACACTCAGCCACACCGCCCCCGGCAGCAGCCGACCGGACCGCCCCGTTCACCCCACCCTTCAGCAACTCGGTCCTCAGCCACGGAGAGCACACCGCCGGCGCCCCGAGTTCCGCGACCACTACAACGCGGCGTCCCGGCAAAACCTCGACTCGCTCAAGAGAAGGCGTTCTCGTCAGGGTAGAGACGGCCCCACCGCGGCCAACACTTCCGCAGGACCGGCGGACTGTCCTGGTGGCGAGGCCAAAGTCGCAACCGATAGGAGTCGTTGATCACCGTTCCACGGTCCCCGAATCCGCGTCCAGAGACCCGCATGCGGTATAGCCCGGGCGGCAATGATGCGCTGGCGCTCCTCGCACTGCCACCAGAAGGTTCGAAGACGATGCCGCCTTCTGGCGCGTCGAAGTCGATATCGACCTCGTGGTCCCAGTCGGCAGTGTCGGCCAAAGACGGTTCGCCGCTCCACAGCTCGACCCGCATCGGCGTTTCCCAGTTCCACTGCCCCGGCGTGACCAGGTCGATGCACCCACGGGAGGAACCTACATAGCGTTTGGTGTCCAATGCGTCATCCAGGGCATCGTGGAAGACGTTTATTTCCTCGGGATCGTCAGGCCACTCGATGTGGGAGTAGATGTAGATCTGGCCATAGTCGGTGGCGACCACGAGGTCCTGTGCGCTCGTCATCTCAGCGGCAGCTCGCCTTCGTCTTCACCATCGACCCGCACACCGCCGGGTTCTCACGAGACGATCTCCTCCACACCCTTCGGCAATACGGATACGGCGAGATCACCACCTGCGACGCGATGCGGCCGTTGCACACCTATCCCGTCTACGCCGCGCCCAGATCACCGGTCACCACCTACCGGACCTCCTGCATCCGCTGCGACACACGTCGCCGAACACCTGGCCGCCACCTCGCTACGGGTCCACGTTCCCGCCGACGACGGGCCGGAAGGACGCGCGTACATCGATGCCGCGATCGACACCCTTGACCGAGCCCTGAACTCCCTGTCCTCGACGCCTGGCCGGACTACCCTGCCAGCGTGACCACCGCATCGGGCCTCGACATCCAGCAGTCGCACGCCGACGCCGACCGCGACGGCATCGCCAAACTCGTGGTCGGTGCCATCGTCCACACCGATGGGCGAGTGCTCATCCTGCGCCGTTCCGCCGAGGACGCCTTCATGGCCGGCATCGAAGAACTCCCCTCCGGCGGCGTCGAGCCGGGCGAGGACCTCCTCACCGCACTCGAACGCGAACTCGCCGAAGAAATCGGCTGGACCGGACCACTCATCCTCGACCCGGGCGTCGTCGCCCACTTCGACTACATCTCCGGCTCCGGCCGCAAAGCCCGCCAGTACACCTTCGGCCTCGCCCACCACGGTCGGCCCATCACCCTTAGCAGCGAACACACCGCCCACCGATGGCTCCACCCCGCCGACCTGAACGATTCCGAAGTCACCCATGAGACCGCTCGAACAATCCGGGACTGGGCTGCCCTATGACGTCGGCCATCGCGACGAGGTGTACCTGGCCGCAAGCCGCAAGCTGACCGAACAGCTCAAGTAGGCCGCAGAGGGGCTATAAATGTCTCTCGGTGCTGGTCCGGGACGGACTGTGTCGGCGAGTAGGGGTAAGTCTCGCGGACGAATGACGGGCAAAAGATCTTGAGGCCGGTCTCCTGTGTGGAGATCCGGCCTCTGATCTGGCGGTTTCTGTCGGGGTGGCGGGATTTGAACCCACGACCTCTTCGTCCCGAACGAAGCGCGCTGCCAAGCTGCGCTACACCCCGGTTGGTGGCTGCCCGGGAGTCGTACGTTTCTCCCGGCGCCTAGACAACTCTAGCGGATGCGGAGGGGTGGTGCGTCCGCTTTTAGCGGGGGACGAGGGTGAGGAGGGAGGCTTCGGGAGGGCAGCAGAAGCGGATGGGGGCCTTCGGGGAGGTGCCGAGGCCGGCGGAGACGTGGAGCCAGGAGCCGCGGTGGCGGTGCAGGCCCTTGACGCGGGGGCGGTCGATGCCGCAGTTGGTGGCGAGGGCGCCGTAGAAGGGGACGCAGACCTGGCCGCCGTGGGTGTGGCCGGCGAGGAGGAGGTCGTAGCCGTCGGCGGTGAAGCGGTCGAGGTTGCGGGGTTCGGGGGAGTGCATGACGCCGAGGTGGACGTCGGCCTGGGGGTCGACGGGGCCGGCGATCTTGTCGTAGCGGTCGAGGTCGATGTGGGAGTCGTTGATGCCGCCGAACTCGATGTCGAGCTCGCCGACCTTGAGGCGGCCGATGCGGTTGTTGAGGTCGAGCCAGCCGGCGGCCTGGAGGGACGAGCCGAGTTCGCGGTACGGGAGGTCGGGTTCGCGCTTCTTCTTGGCGTAGTCGGACTTGCTCGTGCGCCAGACGTAGCGGAGGGGGTTCTTGAGGACCGGGGAGTAGAGGTCGTTCGAGCCGTAGACGAAGACGCCGGGACGTTCGAGGAGGGGGCCGAGGGCGTCGAGGAAGGCGGGGATGGCATCGCGGTGGGAGAGGGTGTCGCCGGTGTTGACGACGAGGTCGGGTTCGAGGGCCTCGAGGGAGCGGACCCAGCGGATGAGACGGGAGCGGCCCGGGGTGAGGTGCGCGTCGGAGATGTGCAGGATCTTCACCGGGGGGCGGCCGGGGGCGAGGACGGGGACGTCGAAGCGGCGCAGGCGGAACCAGTTCCGCTCGATCACCGAGGCGTACCCGAAGGTCGCGGCGCCCGCGCCCGCGAGGGTGAGGGGCACGGAGTACTTCTTTTGCACGGCTCTCCCTTCTCTGGTTTCCATGCTTCCAGACATGGGCGGCGCGCGGTAATCCCGATGAGAAGGCAGGTGCGGGGCGGGCAGAATGTGACCATGACCCTGAAGGAGAAGCTGGAGACCGACCTGTCCGCGGCGATCAAGGGGCGCGACGATGTGCGGACGCGCACGCTGCGGATGGCGCTCACGGCGGTGAAGAACGAGGAGGTCGCCGGCAAGCAGGCGCGGGTGCTGTCGGACGACGACGTCGTCAAGGTGCTCACGCGGGAGGCGAAGAAGCGCCGGGAGGCGGCGGCCGCGTTCGAGGACGCGGGGCGGACGGAGTCCGCGCGGGCCGAGCGGGACGAGGGCGTCGTGCTGGAGGAGTACCTGCCCGCGCAGCTGGGGGACGAGGAGCTCGCGGCGCTGGTCGCGGACGCGATCGCCGAGTCGGGGGCCGCGGGGCCGCGGGCGATGGGGCAGGTCATGAAGATCGTGAACCCGAAGGTGGCCGGGCGGGCCGAGGGGGGCAGGGTCGCCGCCGAGGTGAAGCGGCAGCTCGCCGAATGAGAAGGGGCCCGGCGGATGCCGGGCCCCCTTTTTTTCAGTCGCGTCTGCCGTTGCTCACGTAGAGGATCACCGTGCTGCCGGGGGCGGCCTCGGTGTCCGCGGCGGGCGACGAGGAGACGACCGTGTTGCGGGGGCGGTCCGAGGTCGCGGGGGCGATCTGGACCTTGAAGCCCGCGTCCTCCAGGGCCTTGCGGGCGTTGTTCAGCGGCTGGTTCGCGACGTTCGGGACCTGGGTGGTGTCGCCGAAGTGGCGGGACGGGGTGCTGAAGCCGGGGGCGGGCTCGCCCTGCAGGGCCTCGCTCATGCTGCGCTGCCAGATGGCGCCGGGGGTGTCGGCGCCGTAGACGCCGTAGACCTTGTACTGCCAGGGGCCGCGGAAGTCCCAGTAGGCGACGGCGGCGGCGAGGTTCGGGGTGTAGCCGGCGAAGTCGGCGCAGGTGTGGGCCTCGCAGGTGCCGGTCTTCGCGGCGGACGGACGTCCGATGTTGCGGCCCTTCGGGGTGCCCTTGCTCATGTTCGCGTTGAGGATCGAGTTGACCTTGTCGGCGACGTCCTGCTCGACGACCTGCTTGCACTCGTGCTTCGGCAGCTCGACGCGCTTGCCGGTGTGGTCGACGATCTCGGTGACGGCGAGCGGCGCGCAGTACTTGCCGCGGGCGGCGAACCCGGCGTACGCGGCGGCGAGGTGGACCATGTCGACGTCGTTGACGCCGAGGACCTGGGACGGGACGGGCAGGAGCGGCTGACCGTTGCCCTGCTTCATGCCGAACCGCTCGGCCATCTTGACGGAGTTGCAGAGGCCGACGCGCTTCTCGAGCTGGGCGTAGAAGGTGTTGACGGAGCCCCAGGTGCCGGTCTTGAGGTTGAAGGTGCCCGCCTGGCTGTCGCCCGCGTTGGAGACGGACGGCCAGGTGCCGCCGCCGAGGAGCTCACCGTTGTACTTCTTGCCCTGGTACGTCCCGTAGTAGGGGCATGCCTTGAAGCCGCTGATCGACATCGTCTCGGGCGACTTGATGCTGGTGTTGACCGGGATGCCCTGTTCGAGGGCGGTGGCGAGGGTGAAGACCTTGAAGGTCGAGCCGGCGGAGACGCCGGTGCCGCCGCCGTGCCGGGTGTCGGCCGGGAGGTTGATGGTGGTCTTGCCCTTGCCGGGGCCGAAGTGCTTGCTCAGGCCGATGGCGCGGACCTTGCCGGTGCCGGGCTCGACCATGGCCTCGGCGCCGACGCGGTTGCCCTCGGGGTCGACGATCTCCCGCAGGGCCTTGTCGACGGCGCGCTGCTTGTCCATGTCGAGGGTGGTGCGGACGGTGTAGCCGCCGCGGTTGAGCTTGTTGACGATGGACTGCTGCTCCTTCGCGTCCATCTCCCAGTACTTGCCGTCGGCGAGGGTGTTGAGGACGTCGTACTTCGCGTACTCGCAGAAGTACGGGGCCTGGCTCGTCTGGCAGCCGCCGACGGGCTCGGTGGGGTTCAGCTCGACCGGCTTGGCGGCGGCCTGGTCGGCCTGGGCCTTGGTGATGTGCCCCAGCTCGGCCATCCGCTGCAGGACGACGTCGCGCCGGGCGCGCGCGTCCTTCGGGTTGCGGTGCGGCTCGTAGGCGGTGGGGTTCTGGGTGATGCC
This sequence comes from Actinomadura sp. WAC 06369, assembly GCF_003947565.1. Lineage (NCBI taxonomy): Bacteria > Bacillati > Actinomycetota > Actinomycetes > Streptosporangiales > Thermomonosporaceae > Actinomadura > Actinomadura sp. WAC 06369. The sequence goes on from NZ_QHJN01000015.1 coordinate 5,048, forward strand.
GGCGAGCAGGGCGGCCTCGCCGAGGGTCAGCTTGGACGCCGGCTTGCTGAAGTAGCGCTTGGACGCGGCCTGCACGCCGTACGCGCCGCCACCGAAGTAGGCGATGTTGAGGTAGCCCTCGAGGATCTGGTCCTTGGACATCGTCTTCTCGACCTCGAGCGCGTAGCGCAGCTCGCGGATCTTGCGGCCGACGGTGGGGGCGGTGACCTCCTTGTACTCCTCCTGCGTCTGTGCGCTGTCGACCAGCAGGTTCTTCACGTACTGCTGGGTGAGGGTGGAGCCGCCCTGCGTGGTGGTGGAGCCGACGTTCGAGGCCAGTGCGCGCATCGTGCCCTCGATGTCCATGGCGCCGTGCTCGTAGAACCGGGAGTCCTCGATGTCGATCATCGCCTGCCGCATGATGGGGGCGATCTGGTCGAGCCGGACGGACTCGCGGTACTTGTCGAAGAAGGTGGCGAACGGCTTGCCGTCGGCGTCGTACAGCACGGTCTTCTCGGACGGCGGCGAGGTGTTGAGCTCGCTGTCCATCTCCTGGAAGTTGTTCGCGGCGTCGCGCGCGGTGATGCCCGCGCTCCCGACGCCCGGCAAGGCGACCAGGGCGACCAGTACGCCCGCGACGATGCCCGTTCCCAGCAGCTTGATCAGCGTGGTGAGGGCCTTACCCCGATCCGAATTCGCAACGCGCACGCGCTCTAGGGTACGCGGGACGACAGGTGCATACGGGACACGGCCGCCGCGGGTTCGGTGTCCGGCACGAGAAGTTCCGCCCGTTCTGTGGTCATCGTGACAACCTGGGCGGTGTCTCGCGCGTCAACTAGAGGTAACTAGTCCGTTCCGGCGGTATGGCCCTGGAGGGCTATATCGAGAATGGGCCCATCGGGGACTGTTGAAACGTCCCTCGCTTCCGTAAGTTCTTCCCCACGGCTTTCGTTTGGCGGCCTGACGTCCGCGCCCGTCCGGCCATGGAGCGCAAATCGACACAGACCCTAGGGGAGTGGGGCCAAGATGTGGATCACGGATTGGACCGCCCGCGCCGCCTGCCGTAACGCGGACCCGGACGCTCTGTTCGTGCAGGGTGCGGCGCAGAACCGGGCCAAGCTCATCTGCCGCGGTTGCCCGGTGCGGACGGAGTGCCTTGCGGACGCGTTGGACAACCGGATCGAGTTCGGTGTCTGGGGTGGGATGACCGAGCGCGAGCGACGGGCGCTGCTGCGGCGGCGGCCGGACGTGCGGTCGTGGCGCGACCTGCTGGAGACCGCCAAGGAGGAGTACGAGCGGTCGGCGGACGCCGACGAGGAAGAGCTCGTCGCGAGCTGACGGCCCGTCGGGCGGCCCCGGATCCGGTGCGGATCCGGGCCATGCGGCATTGCAACGGACACGGCGGCGGGCCCGCACCGATCATCGGTGCGAGCCCGCCGCCGTGCGCGTCCCGATCGGGTCCGTTCCCCGCGTGATGCGGTGAACTGCTATTTCGGACGACCGAAATTGAACGGTCGGGAACGGCGGGTGCGCGCCATCCGGCGATCGCCGCGCCCGGTCGTGTTCGCGCATGTCGCTGCGTTTGCCGGATGGCCTCGGGCGCGTGCGATGAACGGTCGGCTCGTCCGTCCGGTGGCGCCTTTTCGGTCGCCGAAGTGCATTGCGGACGACCGTTCCGTTCGTCAGTGCGGGTACTGGAGCGGCGGTCGGAAGCGCGGCAGGTCCGCGCGGAAGTCCGCGATGACGGAGTGGATCTGCCGCATCAGCGAGGTGCCCTCCAGCCGGTCGAGGTACAGGGAGCGGCGGGCGAGGCCGTCCAGGTCGACGGCGAAGTACATCGCCATCAGCGGGTTGATGAACAGCTCCCCGCCCCGGGTGCGGTCGGTGAAGCGGACGTCGCCGAACAACCCCCGGACGGCCGCGGCGATCGACCCGTTCACGATGCTGGGACGCGACGGCGTCGACGCCTGCGCGTGGTCCACGGCGTCCAGGTAGAGGGCCGCCTCCCGGCTGTCGAACGGGATGGACACGGCGCCCAGGTACGCGCCGTCCCGGGAGAGGGCCGCGAGGTTCTCCAGAACCTGCGCGTGGTTCACGCCGTGGTAGGCGTCCACACCGAACCCCAGGCAGACGACGAGTTTCTCTGCGACGTCCAGGCCGTGCACCGCCGCGAGGCTCGCCATGTCCTCCTCGGGCGTGCCGAGCCCCGCCTCGTCGCCGCGCATCAGGATGTCGGTGCCGCCGTCCACCAGGACGATCGCGTCCAGCTCCAGCTTCTCGACCAGGTGGGCGTAGGCGGCGCGCAGCGGCCGCACGCCGACCTTGGGGAACGCGTGGACGGTCGAGGGGAGCCCGTGGCGGTCGAGCCAGCGGGCCAGGGCGCCCTCGGGGAAGTACGGGTCGCGGCCGGGGGTGGCGGGCGTGACGGTTGCGACGTCGGCCTCGGCCCAGGCGTCCAGCGGCAGGCCGTCCAGGGAGCTGAACGACAGGTTCGCGAGATGCACCTCCTTGCCGTCGTCCCAGAGGGCGAGGGCGAGGGGCAGCCCGGCGTAGACGTCGAAGCCGCCTCCCGCGCCGGCCACCAGGATGCGGCGCGCGTCGCGGAGGCGCGTGAACAGCGGAGGTTCCTTGAGGGAGAACACGCCGCGAACCTAGACGAACGAGACGCCGTCCGGCCCCCGGTTTTCGATCGGGCGCCGGCGTCGCGGGCCGGGGGTCAGGCGGCGGACTCGTGGTCGCGGGCCGCCAGGTCCTCGCCGACGAGGCGCAGGCCGTCCAGGTCGTGGACGTCCTCGGCCTGCGCGGGCACGGCCGTCACCGGGACGGCCGGGTGCGTGGAGGCGAAGTTCTCGCGGAGGCGCTCCTCGCGGGCCGCGAGCTGCATGCGGTCGGAGTGCAGCCGCAGCAGCGCCGCCGTGAGCGCGTGGTCGCCGCGCTCCTCGAGCGTCTCGGCGGCGGCGAGGCTGCGGGCGGCCGACAGCCCGTCCGCGGCGGACTCGTGCACCCGGTTGACGACGAGGCCCGCGAGCGGCATCCGCTCCTCGGCGAGCCGCTCGATGAAGTAGGACGCCTCGCGCAGCGCGTCCGGCTCCGGCGCGGCCACGACGAGGAACGCGGTGCCGGGCGTCTGCAGCAGCTGGAAGGTCTTCTCGGCGCGCTCCTGGAACCCGCCGAACACCGTGTCGAACGCGGCGACGAACGTCTGGACGTCGCGGAGCAGCTGGACGCCGATGACCTTGTTGACGACCCCGGTGAACATGCCGAACCCGGCGCTGATCACCTTGACGCCGAAGCGGCCGCCGGTCTTCGCGGGCGCCGCGAGCATCTTCATGAACCGGCCGTCGAGGAACCGGCCCATCCGCTCGGGCGCGTCGAGGAAGTCGAGCGCGTTCCGCGACGGCGGGGTGTCGACGATGATGAGGTCCCAGGCGCCGGACCGGTGGAGCTGGCCGAGCTTCTCCATCGCCATGTACTCCTGCGTGCCCGACAGGCTCGAGGAGAGCGACTGGTAGAAGGGGTTGGCGAGGATCTGCTTCGCGCGGTCGGGATCGGCGTGCGCCTCGACGATCTCGTCGAACGTCCGCTTCATGTCGAGCATCATGGCGTGCAGTTCGCCGTCGCCGTCGATCTCGATCTTGCGGGGGTTGTTGTCGAGCTCGCTGAGGCCCATCGACTGGGCGAGCCGCCGCGCCGGGTCGACGGTGAGGACGACGACGTCGCGCCCGCGCTCGGCGGCGCGGACGCCGAGCGCCGCGGCGGTCGTGGTCTTGCCGACGCCGCCGGACCCGCAGCAGACGATGATCTTGGTGCGCGGGTCGTCCAGCAGCCGGTCGACGTCCAGCGCGGGCGGGGTCTTGGCGGTCGGGCTCATCGTCGGCTCGTCTCCCTCATCCCGCTCATGCCGTGCTCTCCGTGGCCACGCCCCCCGGCGGGCGGCATGAGCTCGCTCGGCAGGCTCCGCTCCCTCATGCCGTGTTGCCTGTGGGGGGACGCCCCCCCACGCCCCCCGGTGGGCGGCATGAGCTCGCTCCGCAAGCTCCGCTCCCTCATGCCGTGTTGCCTGTGGGGGGACGACCCCCCACGCCCCCCGGCGGGCGGCATGAGCTCGCTCCGCAAGCTCCGCTCCCTCATGCCGCGCCCTGTTCTCGCAGCGCCGCCGCCAGGTCGTACAGGCCGGCGAGGTCCATGCCGTCGGACAGCAGCGGGAGCGTGTAGCGGGGCCGGTCGATGGACTCCAGGCGCTCCTTCTCGCGGCGCTGCAGGGCGGTGCGGCGGGCGTGCTCGCCGGCCTCGGCGGCCAGCACCCCGGCGACGGCCTCGGCGTCGCGCTCCAGGCCGGCGGCCTTCACCCCGCGGACGATCTCGTCGACGTCGAGCTCGCCGGCGGCGGCGCGGGACCGGTCGTCCTCGGACAGGACGGGCGTGTGCTCCATGTTCACGATGACCGCGCCGATCGGGAGGCCGACGGCCTCGAGGTCGCGGATGCCGTCCATCGTCTCCTGGACGGGCATCTCCTCCAGCAGCGTGACGAAGTGGACGGCCGTCTCGGGGCTGCGCACGACCTTCATCACGGTGTCGGCGTGGTTGCGGACGGGCCCGACCTTCGCGAGCCCGGACACCTCGTCGTTGACGTTGAGGAACTTGGTGATGCGGCCGGTGGGCGGGGCGTCCATGACGACGGCGTCGTAGATGAACGAGCCGTCCTTCTTGCGGCGGCGCACGGACTCGCTCGTCTTGCCGGTGAGGATGACGTCGCGCAGGCCGGGGGCGATCGTGGTGACGAAGTCGACGATGCCGAGCCGGGTCATGGCCTTCCCGGCGCGCTTGAGGTTGTAGAACATCTCGAGGTACTCGATGAGCGCCTCTTCGGTGTCGACGGCGAGCGCGTGGACGTCCCCGCCACCGGGCGCGACGGCGACGCGGCGCTCCTCGTACGGGAGCGGCGGGCAGTCGAAGAGCTGGGCGATGCCCTGCCGGCCCTCGACCTCGACGAGCAGCACCCGGCGGCCGCCGGCGGCCAGCGCCAGGGCGAGTGCGGCGGCCACGGTGGTCTTGCCGGTGCCGCCCTTGCCGGTGACGACGTGCAGGCGCACCCCGTCCCAGTCGGTGTCTCTCGCGCTCACCCGATCGACCATATCGTTCGTCCGCCGCGAGCTTTAGAGGCCGTCGCGTCTCATGCAAGTGATCCCTGACACGATGTGCCCCCCGCTCGGGATTCGCGTGCGAACCGTTGTGTTCCGGCGTGCCCACGGGGTTAGCTGGGAAACGTGACACCGGCTCCCGGGCCGGCTCGTCCGGACGGGGTGCGCCCGCACCCGGCGGTCCGGACGGCGTCGCGGGCTCCCGGGGGGCGGCCCCGCGGGAGAGAGGTGCCCGAAGATGGAAGCGATCATCCTTATTGTGCTCCTGGGCATCGCCGTGGTCGGGCTGATGGTCGCGGGCTCGGCGATCCGGGTGGTGCAGCAGTTCGAGCACGGCATCGTGTTCAGGTTCGGCCAGGTGCAGCGCGGCGGGCAGTTGCGGCCCGGGGCGGTGCGGGCGCCGGGACTGACGGCGATCGTCCCGGTGGTCGAACGGATGCAGAAGGTCAGCCGCCAGACGATCACGATGGACGTGCCCGCCCAGGAGGGCATCACCGAGGACAACGTGAGCGTCCGCGTGGACGCCGTCGTCTACTTCCGGGTGATCGACCCGGTGAAGGCGATCGTGAACGTCCAGAACTACGGGTACGCCGTGTCCCAGGTCGCGCAGACGTCGCTGCGGTCGGTCATCGGGCAGGCGGACATGCAGGAGCTGCTCGGCGAGCGGCAGAAGATCAACGCCAAGCTGCGGTCGATCATCGACGAGATCACGCAGGACCCGTGGGGCATCCTCATCGAGCGGGTCGAGATCAAGGACGTGTCGCTGCCGGAGGGCATGAAGCGGTCGATGGCGCGGCAGGCCGAGGCGGAGCGGGAGCGGCGGGCGCGGATCATCGCCGCGGACGGCGAGTTCCAGGCGTCCAAGCGGCTCGCCGCCGCCGCGGAGATCATGTCGCAGGACCCGGCGGCGCTCCAGCTGCGGCTGCTGCAGACGGTCGTCGACGTGTCCGCCGAGAAGAACAGCACGCTCATCATGCCGCTCCCGGTGGAGGTCCTGCGGTTCTTCGACAAGATGACGAGCGACGCGAAGAAGACCGTCGAGGAGGAGCCGCGGGAGAAGCCGGACCTCGGCGAGCGGCTCGCGAAGGCCGAGCAGGAGCTCGCGAAGGCCGCCGAGGCGTCGTCCCCGGCGCTGGAGTCGCCCGAGGACGTCCCGCCCGTGATCGGACTGGACGAACCGGGCCGCGCGCGCACGGAAGGACGTCAGGGTGTCGCGGGCGGCGAGCCGGGCGCGACGCCCGCGACGGGGGCGCCGGAGGGCGAGCGGCGCGACCCGCCGCTCGACTGAGCCGTCGGTGCGGCGGGCGGTGCGTCGCCGCGGACGATGTCCGGTCCGACGGCGAGCAGCGCCGACGGCGTGAGGCCGAACGTGGCGTGGAAGGTGCTGCTGAGGTGGGACGGGCTGGAGAAGCCCGCCTCGACGGCGGCCCGGGTGAGATCGTGGCCCTCGGCCAGCAGCGCGGCGGCCCGCAGCATGCGCGCCCAGATCCGGTAGCGGCGGAAGCTCGTGCCCGTCTGCGCCTTGAACAGGTGCAGGAACCGGGAGACGGACAGGCCCGCTTCCGCGGCCAGCTCGCGTGCCGTCAGGGCGGACTCCGGGGCGTCGAGGAGCCGCTGGGTGGCCGCGCGGACACGTTCGTCCGATCCCGTTGGGGACGGGGCAGGGGCGGCGCGGGCGAGCCAGAGCGCGCCGTCCGCCGGGTGCCGTTCGTCCAGTCGGTGGGCCAAGCGCACTAGGTCCGCCTCCTGCCGGTGGGTGTGAGCCAGGACGTCGCCTTGGGGCATCTCCGTCCGGCAGGCATCGGCGTACGGGGAGGCGGGGTCGAGGTAGCAGAACACCATGCGCTCCCCGTGGGCGATGAGGCGGTGCGGGATGCGCGGCGGGATGAGGACGCTGCGCGCGGTCAGGTCCGGTCGTCCGGGGACGTGGACGGTGACGGGCGCGTCCACGCCCACGGCGAGGCAGGCGACCGAACCCGAGTGGACCCCGAGGCCGAGCGAGGGGCCCGCGTACAGGGCCTGCCCCGGCCACAGCCAGAGCCCGGCGCGGGAGCACGTTCGTGAAAGCGCGGGCACGGGACGGCGGCACATCCTTTCGGCGACGGGTCCTCGGACCGGGCCCGGAGCCTAGCCGAGTGGAGGTCCCGCGGTGCCCGCCGCCGTTTCCACTGCAGTGATCGTGGTCGTCGCCCTGTTCTTCCTCGGGATGGGCGTGTACGGGCTGGCCGCCCCGGGGGCGCTGATCCGGCCGTTCGGGATCGCGCTGCCGTCCGGGACGGCGCGGGCGGAGGTGCGCGCGGTGTACGGCGGGTTCGGCGTCGCGACGGGGGCGCTGCTGGTCGCGGCGGCGGCCGATGCGGGCGGCGTCCGGTCCGGGGCGGTGCTCGCGGTCGCGTGCGCGCTCGCCGGGATGGCCGGCGGACGGCTCGTCGCGCGGGCGTTCGACCGCTTCGGCGGCTTCTATCCCGGCTGGTTCTACTTCTGGGTCGAGGCGGTCGCCGCGGCCGGGCTCGTCGCGGCGCGCTGAACGGCCCGCCGGGCGGCCCGTGCGGCGGTGGGTTCGCGGGGCCCCGGTGCAAGCAGATCGCTAGGGTGATTGCCATGAAGAAGTGGGAGTACGCGACCGTTCCGCTGCTGGTGCACGCCACCAAGCAGATTCTCGACAACTGGGGCCAGGACGGGTGGGAGCTCGTCACCGTGCTGCCGGGCCCGAACCCGGAGAACCTGGTGGCCTACTTCAAGCGGGAAGTGCAGTCCTAGGCCCGTACGCGGGCGAGTCGAGGAGGGAGTGGCGATGAGCACACCCGAGGAGCGGATCACCGAGCTCGGGCTGGAGCTGCCGGAGGTCGTGCCGCCGGTCGCGTCGTACCTGCCGACGGCGCGGACGGGCTCGCTCGTCTACACGGCGGGGCAGATCCCGCTGGTGAAGGGGGAGCTGGGCGCCACCGGCAAGGTCGGCGCGGAGGTCAGCGCCGAGGAGGCGAAGGCGCAGGCGCGGATCTGCGCGCTGAACGCGATCGCGGCGCTCAAGGCCGAGGTGGGCGAGCTGTCGCGGATCACGCGGATCGTGAAGGTCGTCGGGTTCGTCGCGAGCGCGCCCGACTTCTACGGCCAGCCGGACGTGGTGAACGGTGCGAGCGACCTGCTGGGCGAGGTGTTCGGCGACGCCGGACGGCACGCGCGCAGCGCGGTGGGCGTCGCGGCGCTGCCCCGCAACGTGCCCGTCGAGGTCGAGCTGATCGCCGAGGTCGCCTGACGGACGTCCGGACGCTGGACGGGCCCGTCGGGGAGAACGCTGCTCTCCTCACCCGGATGCTGACTTCGGGTTGACGGAACGGCATTCGGTATGTCCGAATTGGCCGCCATGAGGATCACACGGCCGGCGAGGCGAGGGTGAACGGGCTGAAGCTGCCCGCGGAGTTCGTGGGGCGCATCGAGGACATCGAGGCCGGACGGGCCGCGCCCCCGCCCGCGCGGGACGCGGCGACGGTCGTGGTGCTGCGCGACCACGACCGGCACGGCCTCCAGGCGTTCATGCTGCGCCGGGTGCGGTCCATGGCGTTCGCGCCCGGCGCCTACGTGTTCCCCGGCGGGTCGGTCGACCCGCGCGACGGCGAGGCGTCGCTCGCGTGGTCGGGCCCGCCGCCGTCCGCGTGGGCGGCGGCGTTCGGCGCGACCGAGACGGTGGCGCGCGAGCTGGTGTGCGCGGCCGTCCGGGAGACGTTCGAGGAGACGCTGGTGCTGCTCGCGGGCCCGACGCCGGACACGGTCGTCGACGACACCCGCGGGGACGCGTGGGAGGCGGACCGGCAGGCGCTGCTGGATCGTTCCCGGTCGTTCGGCGGGTTCCTCGACAAGCGGGGCCTGGTGCTGCGGTCGGACCTGCTGCGCCCGTGGGCGCACTGGATCACGCCGAAGATCGAGCCGAAGCGCTACGACACCCGGTTCTTCGTGGCGGCGATCCCGGACGGGCAGCGCGCGCGCGACGTCAGCACGGAGGCCGACCAGGTGGCGTGGGTGCGTCCGGCGGAGGCCGTGGAGCGCGGGTGGGCCGGCGAGTGGATGATGCTGCCGCCGACCCTGGCGACGCTCACCGAGCTGGCCGAGTACGAGACGGTCGCGGACGTCCTGGCGGCCGAACGCTCGATCAACGTGTACGAGCCGACGGCAGAGATCGTCGACGGGGAGGCGTTCCTGGTACTGCCCGAGGACGTCGCGCACTTCTACCCGACCGGGTGACGGGGCCGTCGTGGGCGGCCGGGCGCCGTGGTCGGGCGCGGCCCGCGCGCGGCTGACGCGGGCCGCCGCGCTGCGGCTCGCGGGGACGTCCGCGCTGCGGCGCCTGGACCGGCTCGGGTGGAACCCGGTCGGTCGTCCCGCCCGCGTCTCAGGCAGGATGGGCGACATGACCGAGATCGACGGTATGGGAACCGAACGAGCGTTCTGCGTGCTCGCGCCGAATCCGTCCTCGATGACCCTCGACGGCACGAACACGTGGCTCGTCCGCGACCCGGACTCCGCCGAGGTCGTCGTGATCGATCCGGGGCCGAAGGACGACGTCCACCTGCGGCGCGTCGTGCGCACGGTCGAGTCGTGGGGGGCGAGGGTCGGGCTGGTCGTGCTCACGCACGGGCACCCGGACCACTCCGCCGGGGCCGAGCGGTTCGCCGAGCTGGCGGGCGGCGTGAACGTCCGGGCCCTCGACCCCCGGCACCGCCTCGGCGACGAGGGGATCGTCGAGGGGGACGTCATCACGACCGGCGGCGTCGAACTCCACGTGCTGGAGACGCCCGGGCACAGCGACGACTCGCTCACGTTCTGGCTGCCCGCGGACGGGGCCGTCCTGACCGGCGACACGGTCCTCGGGTACGGGACGACCGTCGTGGAGGGGCGGCTCGGGGACTACCTGGGCTCCCTCGACCGGCTGCGGACGTTCTGCGCGGACCGGGAGGCGGCGACGATCCTGCCGGGGCACGGCCCGAAGCTGGACGATCCGCTGGCGGCCCTCGACCACTACATCGACCACCGGCGCGAGCGGCTCGCGCAGGTCGAGGCGGCCGTGGCGGCGGGCGCCCGGACGGCGCGCGACGTCGTGGAGGTCGTGTACGCGGACGTCGACAGGACGCTGTGGCCCGCGGCGGAATGGTCCGTGCAGGCGCAGCTCGACTACCTGGACGAGCGGCGCTGACGCGGCGCGCGGACCCGGTGCGGCGCGCGGGCCGAGAACGGCCCGCAGGGCGCGGACGGCGGGCGGGCCGCCGGACGCGACCGGCCGGTCGCCGCGGTCGTCCGCCGCGGACCGGCCGGTCCCCTCACTTGGAGCGCTTGCGCAGCCGCTCGATGTCGAGGATGACCACCGCGCGGGCCTCGATCCGCAGCCAGTTGCGCTGCGCGAAGTCGGCGAGGGCCTTGTTGACGGTCTCGCGGGACGCGCCGACGAGCTGCGCCAGCTCCTCCTGCGTCAGGTCGTGGTGCACGTGCAGGCCCGCCTCGGACGGCTGCCCGAAGCGCTCGGCGAGGTCCAGCAGGGCCTTGGCGACGCGGCCGGGGACGTCGGTGAACACCAGGTCGGCCATGACGTCGTTGGTCTTGCGGAGCCGCTGGGCCAGCGCGCGCAGCAGCTGCACGGCGACCTCGGCGTGCCCGGTCAGCCACGGGCGGAGCTGGTCGTGGCCGAGCCCGGCCAGCCGGCACTCGGTCACCGCTATGGCGCTGGCGGTGCGCGGGCGGGGGTCGAACAGCGACAGCTCGCCGAACATCTCGCTGGGGCCGAGGACGCTCAGCAGGTTCTCCCGGCCGTCCGGCGCCGTGCGGGTCAGCTTGATCTTGCCCTCCACGACGACGTACAGGCGGTCGCCCGTCTCGCCCTCGTTGAACAGCGTCTGGCCGCGGGCGAGCCGCACCTCGGTCACGTTGGCGCGCAGCGCCTTGGCCCCCTGCTCATCGAGTGCCTCGAAGAGCGGGGCTCTGCTCAGAACGTCCACGTCGCGGTCGGTCACGCTTCTCCTCCTCGAAACACCAACATGCATAGTGTGACGTACGTCCCACCGCGTACGTGAAGGCAGGGCCACGGCGCGCCGTAACGCGGGGGCGTCACTTCGCGGGATCGTCACCACGACCCTGTTCGCCCAGTGTACGGACACCCGGGTGAATGCCATCACACCGGTCTCATCGCACTTAAACGGGCGTGCGGGTGCCGCCCGTCCGGCCGTCCGGGGCCTACCCTGGCGGCATGGCGACGAAAGCGGCCCGACCCTCCGGCGGACGGTCCTCGGACGCCCGCGCCCGGCCGCGGCCCCGGCGCGCCGGGCGGCGCGGGCCGGAGACCCGCCTCGGACTGGTGCGCCGGGCGCGGCGGATGAACAGGATCCTCACGGAAACCTACCCGGACGCGCACTGTGAGCTGAACTTCGGGACGCCGTTCCAGCTCCTGGTCGCCACGGTCCTGTCCGCCCAGACCACCGACAAGCGGGTGAACCTGACCACCCCGGCGCTCTTCGCCAAGTACCCGACGCCCGAGGACCTCGCCGCCGCCGACCCCGAGGACGTGGAGGCCCTGCTGCGGCCCACGGGGTTCTTCCGCGCCAAGACGAAGTCGGTGATGGGGCTGTCCGCGGCGCTCGTCGAGCGGTTCGGCGGCGAGGTCCCCGGACGCCTGGACGACCTCGTCACGCTCCCCGGCGTCGGCCGCAAGACCGCGAACGTCGTGCTCGGCAACGCGTTCGACGTCCCGGGCATCACCGTCGACACGCACTTCGGGCGGCTCGTCCGCCGGTTCGCGTGGACGGAGGAGACCGACCCCGACAAGGTCGAGCGGGAGATCGGCGGGCTGTTCCCGCGCAAGGACTGGACGATGCTGTCGCACCGGCTGATCTGGCACGGGCGCCGCATCTGCCACGCGCGCCGCCCCGCCTGCGGCGCCTGCCCGCTCGCCGACCTGTGCCCGGCGTTCGGCGAGGGCCCCACGGACGTCGAGACGGCCGAGGCGCTCGTCAAGCCCGGCCCGTTCTCGTGACCGCCCCGCCCGCGCCCGGGGGGGCGGGCGGGAAGCAAAACGGCCGACACGGAGTTGAGATCAACGTGACCGAGATCGCCTCCTGCCCCGACTGGCTCGACCGTTTCCGCGCCAACGCGGTGCGGCTGCCGGTGCCGCCGCGGTTCCGGCCGGCCCCGGACGCCCGCGCCGCCGCCGTGCTGATCCTGTTCGGCGAGGGACCGGACGGCCCGGACGTGCTGCTCACCGAGCGGGCCGCGACCCTCAACAAGCACGCCGGCCAGCCCGCCTTCCCCGGCGGCCGCATCGACCCCGAGGACGACGGCCCGGTCGCGGCGGCGCTGCGCGAGGCGTGGGAGGAGGCGGGCGTCGAGCCGTCCGGCGTGGACGTGCTCTGCACGCTCCCGGAGCTGTACCTGTCGCGCAGCCGGCACCGCGTCACGCCCGTCGCCGGCTGGTGGCGCGAACCGTCCCAGATCGCCCCCGGGCATCCCGGCGAGGTCGCGACCGTCGCGCGGGTGCCCATCGCCGAGCTCGTCGACCCGGCGAACCGGCTGACCGTCCGGCACCCCTCCGGGCTGAAGCTCGGGCCCGCGTTCAAGGTCGGCGGGATGCTCGTGTGGGGGTTCACCGCGGCGCTGCTCGGCGAGGTGCTGGCGGCGGGGGGCTGGGACCGCCCGTGGGACGCCGGCCGCGTCGAGGACCTGCCGCAGGACGTCCTCGACCTCGCCTCCCGCGGCTGACCTGCGCCGCCGCGCACGGCCGCGGGCCGCGGCGCCCGCGCCGTCCGTCCGCGCCGTCCGTCCGCCGAGCCGCAGGTCAGCGGGCCGCGGCCGGGAGGGGCACGGTCGGTGATCGTTCCGTATCGCCCCCGGTGGTCACGCGGGGCGGGGGAAACTGGTCCGGCGAGGGGACGTGAGAAGGCGACCTCGGGCTATACGGTGAAGCGGTGCTGGACGACCATATGCTCGATCTGATCCTCCTCGGGCTCGTCGTGCTGTTCGGCGTCTCGGGCTACCGGCAGGGTTTCATCGTGAGCCTGCTGAGCTTCGCGGGCTTCGTCGGCGGCGGCGTCGCGGGGGTGCTGATCGCTCCCCCGATCGCGGAGTCCGCGGTGGACGGGGCGGCGCAGCAGGCGCTACTCGCGATCGTCGTCGCGTTCCTGTCCGCGACGTTCGGGCAGCTCATCGCGTCGTCCGCGGGGGCCGTGCTCCGCAACCGGGTCACCGGGCTGAACGCCCGCACCGCGGACGCGGTCGGCGGCACGTTCGTCAGCTCGCTGTCGCTGCTGATCGTCGCGTGGTTCTTCGGCAGCCTGGTCGCGAACTCGGAGTTCAAGCCGGTCCGCACCCAGGTGAAGGGCTCGTCGATCATCAACGGGATCGACGAGGTGATGCCCGGCCAGGCGCACACCTGGTTCACCTCGTTCCAGGGCTTCGTGAAGAACAGCGAGTTCCCGCAGGTCTTCAACGGGCTCGGCGGCGAGTCGGTGGTCGAGGTCCCGCCGCCGGACGACGCGGTCCTGGCGACCGGCGGGCTGCGGGACGCCCGCAACAGCATCGTCAAGATCGTCAGCACGGCGCCGCAGTGCCAGCGCCGCATCGAGGGCACCGGGTTCGTGTTCGCGCCCGACCACATCATGACGAACGCGCACGTCGTCGCGGGCGCGCGCGGGCCGTCCACCGTGGCGAACCGCACCGGCGAGACCGCGAAGGGCGAGGTCGTCCTGTACAACCCGAGCCGCGACATCGCCGTCCTGTACGTCCCGGGCCTGGACGCGCGCCCGCTCGACTTCGAGATGGAGGCCGAGGTGCGCGACAGCGCGATCATCGCGGGCTTCCCGAAGAACGAGCCGTTCAGCGCGAGCGCCGCCCGGATCCGCGCCCGGCAGACCGCCAAGGGGCCCGACATCTACCACACCGGCCAGGTCGCCCGGGAGATCTACGCGATCCGCGGCAAGGTCGAGCCGGGCAACTCGGGCGGCCCGCTGCTGTCCGCCGACGGAAGCGTCTACGGCGTCATCTTCGCCGCGGCGCTCGACACCCCCTCCACCGGCTACGCGCTCACCGCCGAAGAGGTCGCGGAGGACGCCCGCACGGGCGCGCGCGCCACCCGGCCGGTCTCCACCCAGAGCTGCTCCGACTGAACCCGTGAGCGCCCTACTGGGGCGTCACAGGGTGAGCTTGAGTTCGACCGGGCCGTCTTCAGGCGTGTCCACGAGCGCGCGAGCGCGCCGCACGACGCCTTGGACGTCGATCGCGTGCGGGGGGTCGGCGGCGTACGGCTCCAGCCGGTCCGCGGCGCGGCTCAGCAGGGCCCGCGCGCCCCGCGCGTTGCCGCGGCGCAGGTGGGTGACCCCCACGGCGACCTGGGCCAGCCCCCGCCACAGCTCCCGCTCCGGGTCCGGGGCGTCCTTCCAGGCGGCCTCCAGCACCTCGTGGGCGTGGAAGGGGCGGTCGTCGTCCAGGAGCCGCTGCGCCTCCCGCAGAGCCTCCGACGGCCGCATGCTGAGGTCGTCCGGCATGGTGGGGATCCCGGTCGCGCCGTGCGGCAGCGGACGCCCGTACGCGTCGCGGGGCCGCGCGTTGCGCGGGCGTCCCGATTCGTCCCGATCCCGCATGCCTCCACCGTACGCGCGCGTCCCGCACGTCCGGACGTCCGGGCCGTGCGGCGCCCGGGGCACGGGGGCGGTCAGCGGTCGGGTTCCGGGTCGGCGAGCCAGCCGAGCAGGTGCGCGTCGAACTCCTCGGGCCGCTCCTGGTGGGGGAAGTGCCCCGCGCCCTCGATGAGCCGCCACCGGTACGGCGCCGCCACGTACTGCCCGGACCCCTGGGCGCTCTCCGGGAGGATGCACTTGTCCAGGGCGCCGTGCAGCTGGAGCGTCGGAGCCTGTACCGGGGCGCGCATACGGTGCGCGTAGCGGATGCCGTCCGGACGGGCCTGCGACCGCAGGAACCACCGGTGGTACTCGAGCGCGCTGTGCGCCACCCCGGGGATCTGCGCGGCCCGCCGGACGAGCCGTTCCGTCTGCGTGTCCGGCCAGTTCGGCCCGGACCACTCGTGCAGCAGCCGGCCGACGAGCGCGGCGTCGTCCCGCACCAGGCGGCGCTCCGGCAGGACCGGGAGCTGGAAGCCGAACGAGTGCCGCGCCGCCCACCCCTGCTCGCGCGGGCTCTCCCGGAGCGACCGCCGCAGCCGCAGCGGATGCGGGGCGCCGGCGACCGCGAGCCGCTGCACGATCTTCGGGTGGTAGACGGCCATCGTCCAGGCGAGCAGCCCGCCCCAGTCGTGCCCCACCACGATCGCGTTCGCCTCGCCCAGCGCCCGGACCAGCCCGGCGGCGTCCCCGGCCAGCGTCACCAGGTCGTACCCGCGCGGCGGCTTGTCGCTGCCGCCGTAGCCGCGCAGGTCGATCGCCGCCGCGCGGTAGCCCGCCGCCGGCAGCGACACGAGCTGGTCGCGCCACGACCACCAGAACTCGGGGAAGCCGTGCAGCAGGAGGACCAGCGGCCCCTCCCCGGCCTCGGCGACGTGGAACCGCGTCCCGCCCGCGCTGATCGCGCGGTGGGTCCACGGGCCGTCGACCTCGATCAGTGACGCGTCGTGCCCGGGCATGGCCCGTCCCCCTGCCTGCCTGCCCCGCTCAGTCCGTCAGCGCGGGGGTGTCGGAGCCGCCGCGATGGCGCAGCGCTCCGGGTGTGTCCTTCAACGTGCGGCGCGTCCGCTTCGCTCCCTCGATCTTGCCGATGAGGCGCTTGGCGATGAGGCCCAGCACGACGGCGAGCAGACCGTACAGGACCGCGACGATCAGGAACGCCAGCCACGGCCAGATGCCCAGCTCGATCAGCCCGAACGCCAGCGAGATCGACAGCAGGATCACGATGATCCCGCCCATCACCGCGGCGATGACGAGCATCACGCCGCTGACCGCGCCCTTCTTCGCGTCCGACTTGAGCTCCATCTTGGCCAGCTCCATCTCCGCCCTGACCAGGTCGGACACGTTGCTGGACGCCAGCGCGACGAGATCGCCGAGGGACTTGTCCTCGACGCGCTCGCCCGGCGTTGCCTCGGACATATCGCTCTCTCCTTCCAGCGCCCCCGACTGCCACGGCGTCCCAGCCTGGCAGCCGGACGGCGCGTCCGGCCACCCGGTGTCACCGCGTCGTCCCGGCCGGTCGGCCCGGCCGGACGGCCCGGCGAGCGGGTCCGGCCGGTCGGCCCGGTCAGTCGGAGAGCTGCGCGCGGGCGCGCGTCCTCCTCCGGAAGACGACGGTGGCGGCCGCCGAGGCGAGCACGCTCGCGATCAGGACCGCAGTCGTCACTCTCTCCAATTGTGACGGGTCGGTATAGGCCAAACCGCCGATCAGCAGTGAAACGGTGAATCCCACCCCGGCGAGCATCGCGACGCCCGCGATCTCCCGCCAGTGCAGTTCCGCCCCCAGCGTCGCCAGGCCGAACCGCACGGCCAGCCAGGCCCCGCCGAAGACACCGATGAACTTACCGACCACCAGACCGACGATCACGCCCAGGGCGATCCGATCGGTGAACACGTCCCCGAGCGCGGACACGCTGAGCGTCACGCCCGCCGACAGGAACGCGAACACCGGCACCGCGAACCCCGCCGAGAACGGGCGCAGGAAGTGGTCGGCGCGCTCCGCGTTCGTCGGACGTCCGTCCGGGGACTCCCGCGGGCTGGTGAGCATCCCGAGCGCCACCCCGGCGACCGTCGCGTGCACGCCGCTGCGCAGGACGCAGTACCAGGCGAGGAGGGCCAGCGGCGCGTACAGCCACGGCGACCGGACGCCTCGGGCCTGCAGCGCCCCGAACACCGCGATCAGCGCGACGCCGAGGGCGAGCCAGCCCCAGTCCAGTGTGTCGCTGTAGAACAGCGCGATGATCGTGATGGCGATGAGGTCGTCCACGACGGCGAGGGTCAGCAGGAACGCGCGCAGCGGCGCGGGGCACGCCGAGAACGTCACCGCGAGCACGGCGAGCGCGAACGCGATGTCGGTCGCCGTCGGGATCGCCCAGCCCCGCGAGGCGCCGTCCGCGCCCGCGCTGACGATCAGGAAGAGGACCGCGGGGAGCACGACGCCGGCGGTCGCGGCGAGCACCGGGAGCGCCGCGTCGCGCGGGTTGCGCAGCTCGCCGTGCGTGAGCTCCTCGCGGAGCTCCAGGCCGGCGAGGTAGAAGAAGACCGCCAGCAGCCCGCCGGACGCCCAGTGCGCCACGTCCATGTGCCCGATGTTCAGCCAGTGCGGGCTGATCTCGAACTTCTGCAGGTCGTAGTAGGCGTCCGACCAGGGCGTGTTGGCCCAGACGAGCGCGGCCACGGCGGCCAGGAGCATGATGACGCCGCCGACCGTCTCCAGGCGCAGCGCTTTGGCGACCTGCCCGCCGTAGCGGACGGTGGGGCGGAACGGCCAGACCGCGGCCACCGGACGGCGCGAGCCGTCGGTGCCTTCGGTGCCGTCGGAGCGGGCGGAGTCGGTGGTGCGGTCGGGGCGCGTGGACGGGCGCGGCAAAAGGACTCCCGGAGCGGTGGACGGCATGATGAAGAGCCGTCCCGCGGGGATGTCACGGGCCGGACCCTGCCGACCAGACTTCCCGGCACACCTTCCTGCACCTTACCCGCAAGATCTCCGACGAATCATCGTGAATCTGTGCGAAATCGCCCACATTCGACCATCGGGTCGACCTGGGGCGGAATCATCCGCGCCGGGCCGAACCGGGGCGAAGGGCGGAACAACCGGTGCGGCGAAGGGCGGACGTGCGGGCGCGGGACGGACGAGCGGGGCGCGGGTGCCCGCGCCTCGCTCGTCCGTCCGTCCGTGCGTCGGTCAGACCCTCCGGGAGGGGGTCAGTCGTCGGACTTGGCGCTCGGCAGCTTCTCGGAGATCAGGTCCATGACCGTGCTGTCGGCGAGCGTCGTGACGTCCCCGATGCTGCGGTTCTCGGCGACGTCCCGCAGCAGCCGCCGCATGATCTTCCCGGACCGCGTCTTCGGCAGCTCCGGCACGATCATGATCTGGCGCGGCTTGGCGATCGGCCCGAGCGTCTTCGCCACGTGGTCGCGGAGCTCCTTCAGGAACTCCTCGCCCTCGACGTCGCCGCCCGCGCTGCCGCGCGGGATCACGAACGACACGATCGCCTGCCCGGTCACCGGGTCCGTCGCGCCGACGACCGCCGCCTCCGCGACCTTCGGGTGCGACACCAGCGCCGACTCCACCTCGGTCGTCGAGATGTTGTGCCCCGACACCAGCATCACGTCGTCGACCCGGCCGAGCAGCCAGATGTCGCCGTCCTCGTCCTTCTTGGCGCCGTCGCCCGCGAAGTACAGGCCCTCGAACCGCGACCAGTACGTCTTCACGTACCGCTCGTCGTCGCCCCAGATCGTGCGGAGCATCGACGGCCACGGCTCCTTCACCACCAGGAACCCCCCGCCCCCGTTCGGGACGGAGTTGCCCTGGTCGTCCACGACATCCGCGGCGATCCCCGGCAGCGGCCGCATCGCCGCGCCCGGCTTGCCCTCGGTCACCCCCGGCAGCGGGCTGATCATGATGCCGCCCGTCTCGGTCTGCCACCAGGTGTCCACGACCGGCGCCCGGCCGGCGCCGATGTGCTCCCGGTACCAGACGTACGCCTCCGGGTTGATCGGCTCGCCCACGCTGCCGATCACCCGCAGCGACGACAGGTCGTGCGCCGCCGGGATGTCGTCGCCCCACTTCATGAACGTCCGGATCGCCGTCGGCGCCGTGTAGAAGATCGACACCTTGTACTTGGCGATGAGCTCCCACCAGCGGCCCTGGTGCGGCGTGTCGGGCGTCCCCTCGTACATCACGCTCGTCGCGCCGTTCGCCAGCGGCCCGTACACGATGTACGAGTGCCCGGTCACCCAGCCGATGTCGGCCGAGCACCAGTACACGTCCGTGTCCGGCTTCAGGTCGAACACCGCGTAGTGCGTGTACGCCGTCTGCGTCAGGTACCCGCCCGTCGTGTGCAGGATCCCCTTCGGCTTACCCGTCGTCCCCGACGTGTACAGGATGTACAGCGGGTGCTCGGCGTCCACCGGCTCCGGCGCGTGCTCGTCGCTCTGCCGCTCCACGACGTCGTGCCACCACACGTCCCGCTCGTGGGCCGCGACCTCCTCGCCCGTCCGCCGGACGACCAGCACGTGCTCGATCGACGGCGTGTCGGCGACGGCCTCGTCCACCGTCGCCTTCAGCGCGGACGGCTTGCCGCGCCGGTACCCGCCGTCCGAGGTGATGACGACCTTCGCCCGCGCGTCGTCGATGCGGGTGCGCAGCGCGTCCGCCGAGAACCCGCCGAACACGACCGAGTGCGTCGCGCCGATCCGCGCGCACGCCAGCATCGAGATCGGCAGCTCGGGGATCATCGGCAGGTAGATCGCGACCCGGTCGCCCTTGCGGACGCCGAGCTCCAGCAGCGCGTTCGCGGCCTTGCTCACCTCGCGCTGCAGGTCGGCGTACGTGAGGGTGCGGGTGTCGCCCGGCTCGCCCTCCCAGTGGAAGGCGACCTTGCCGCCGTTCCCGGCCTCCACGTGCCGGTCGACGCAGTTGTACGCGACGTTCAGCTCGCCGCCCACGAACCACTTCGCGAACGGCGGATTGCTCCAGTCGAGGACCTGGTCCCACGGCTTGGACCACGACAGCCGCTCCGCCTGCCGGGCCCAGAAGCCCTGCGGGTCGGCGGCCGCCTCCTCGTAGGCGTCGGCCTTGACGTTCGCCGACTCGGCGAGATCGGCCGGGGGGGCGAAGCGCCGCGTCTCCTGCAACAGGTTCGACAGTGTCTCTTGGCTCTGGCTCAACGCAGTACTCCTCGCTTGCTGAGACGGGTCGCCCGGTATGCCCACTCCACCAGGAAGGTCCCGCTCTCACAAGCCGTGTTCCCGTGTGTCGAGGGCGCGGGCCCCGGACGCGCCCGCCCCCGATGCTCGCAGTGACGATCGACACATCCCACCTTCCCAGGTGGGGCGCCCCGGAACCGTACGCTCCCCGCGGGTCCCGGGCCCGCGCCGGGGGCGCCCCGGGGCGGCGTCCGGGCGGCGGCGGCCACCGCATAAGGTCGGGCCGTGACCGATGCCCTCGCACAAGTAGCGAACCTCCCCGGCGTGACCGACGCCGTGAACGACGCGCGCAAAGCCGTCGACCGGCTGCTCGGTCACCGGATCCTGCGCCGCCGCAGCGCCGACGTCTCCACCGAATCCGCGCTGCGCGGCGCGCGCGCGACGGCCGTCCTCGAGGGCGCCGCCGTCGACCTCGAGGTCCTGCGCACGACCGACGACCCCGGCGACCCGCTCGTCCACGGCGCGCTGCGCGTGTCCGCCGAACTGGGCTCGCTCGCCGAGACGTGGCGGCACGCGCCCCGGCAGGTCCTCGCGCGCCTGCACGTCCTCGCCGCCGCCGACGCGGTGGACGCCGCCGACCTCGGCCGCCCGCGCTCCGACGGCCGTCCGGTCACCGACGTCCTCGGGCTGGGCGACCCGCCGTCCCCCGCCGAGGTCGCGGCGCGCCTCGACGCGCTCAGCGGGCTGCTCACCGGGACGACGAAGGCGCCGGCGCTCGTCGTCGCGGCGGTCGTCCACGGCGAGCTGCTCACGCTGCGGCCGTTCGGCTGGGGCGACGGCCTCGTCGCCCGCGCCGCGCAGCGGCTCACCCTCGTCGCGCGCGGCCTCGACCCGAAGTCGCTCGCCGCGCCCGAGGTCGGTCACCTCGAACTCGGCGACGAGTACGCGGACGCCCTGCGCGCCTACGCGTCCGGCACCCCGGACGGCATGACCGCCTGGATCCGGCACTGCTCGGCCGCCGTGGCCGCCGCCGCCCGCGACTCCCAGGCGATCTGCGAAGCGCTGATGCGCGGCTGACGTCGGTCGCGGCTGACGTCCGTCGCGGGTGCGGCCGCGGGTCCGGGTTCGGGTGCGGCCGCGGGTGTGTCGGAGGCGCGTGTGAAGCTGGCTCAATGGCCGATCGCAAGGACGGACGTCCGGCCGCGCCCACGGAGAGCACGATCAGGGGCGCCGACTGGGACTCGCGCGACCTGACGGGCGAAGAACACGAACGCGTCCTGTTCCTGGACGTCGACATGACCGAGGCCCACGGGACGGGCGCGAGTTTCGTCGACTGCACTTTCCGGGGCGTCCGCTTCAATGTCTCCGCTCACACGGACACCGCGTTCATCAACTGCACGTTCGTTCGTTGCGGTTTCTTCGACTCGACGTTCGACGGCTGCAAACTTCTCGGCAGCATGTTCGACGGCTGTACGTACGACCTCATGAAGGTGCAGGGCGGCGACTGGTCGTTCACCGGCCTGCCGGGTGCCGACCTGCGTCGCGCGTCCTTCACGGACGTGCGTCTGCGGGAGGCCGATCTCACGGGTGCGCGCTGTACCGGGGCGACCCTTCGCGGTGTCGATCTTTCCGGTGCGTGGCTCCGGGCCGCGGACCTGTCCCGGTGTGATCTCCGCGGCAGCGACATTTCGACCGTCGATCCCCGGACGGTCGAGTTGGCGGGCGCGCGGATCGACCCGCACCAGGCGGTCGTGATCGCCGAATCGCTCGGCCTCGACGTCCGCTGAGGTTCCGGAACGCTCGTCCGTACCGTTCCCGGACACGACGAGCGGCGCCTCAGCGCGAGGCGCCGCCGCCAGTCACGTCACACCGGGTTACCAAGCGTGCACCTCGTATCCGTCGGATCGGGTCAAGCCCGTCTCGACGCGCCTCCCGCGGCTGGTCGCGCGTGGGTGCCCGGCTGCCGTGCCCGGACAGATGTCCGTACTTCTGGTGTACGCCCTGTTTGCCCAGTTGGCAAGGCCCATTCGGGAAAATGGCGACTACACGCCACAACAGCGACGGCCCGCCCGTCGCCGTCCTCCTCGCCTGACACCCGCCATTCCGGACTAACCACAACTATCACCCAGAAACCGAAATCGATCACGGACGGTGATGATTGCTTTTTGGTTGCGGTGTTCGAAGGATCTTTGCCGTTCCGGTACGCTCCCACTTCCGCCACGTTGCACGCCGCGCGTGCGACGGGACGGTGCCGCGCGGTCGCGGCCGCCCGCCCGGATGCTGTGATCGTTGTAGTCAGATGAGAAAAAACATCATCCAACGGGCGAGTTTGCGACTCGACGGAACTCTCGACGGTCGGGCAGCATATGTTGTATCCGCCTAGACTGGTGATGCAGCGACTTTGCTCGCCCTATAGGACGGGCTTACGTCCGGTTTAGCCTGATCTCCCCTGAGTCTTTCTTGGGAAAGCGGACCGGCTCTACCCCCCCGGAGCCGGATCCGTTCGGCGACCCCCGCTCTCCCCCCCGGCGGGGGTCGCCCAATCTCCCGCGGGCGGGCGTGCGGCACCCCTCGGGCCGCCGCCCGCCCGCGAAGTTATCCACAGCCCCGCGAATCCGTGCCGCTCCTTCGGACGCCGCCGCAAGGTGGAGACCTCCGGACCCGAAGGAGCCTCCATGAACCTCGCGGCACTGATCGTCACCGGCGATCCCGGCACCGCCGACGCCCTGCTGCGGCTCGCCGCCGCGGCCGACGCCCACGCGGAGGTCGCCCACGACGTCGGCGAGGCGCGCCACGCCTGGTCGTGGCCCGCGCTCGTCCTCGTCGGCGCCGACGCCGCCGGCGACGTCGCGGCGAGCGGCCTGCCCCGCCGCGCCGGCGTCGTCCTCGTCGCCTCCGCCGCCACCGCCGACGCCTACCGGATGGCCGTCCAGGCCGGCGCCCAAGACGTCGCCGTCCTCCCCGACCACGAAGACTGGCTGATCGGCGCGTTCGCCACCGCCGCCGAACCCGACGCGAACCGCGCCGCCGTCGTCTGCGTCGTCGGCGCCCGCGGCGGCGCGGGCGCCAGCGTCCTCGCCGCCACCCTCGCGGTCACCGCCGCCGGCACCGGCCTGCGCACCCTCCTCGCCGACGCCGACCCCCTCGGCGGCGGCATCGACCTCCTCCTCGGCCTCGAGGAGCACGAAGGCGTCCGCTGGCCCGACCTCGCCGAGCGGCGCGGCCGGCTCGGCACCGCCGCCCTCCGCGACACCCTCCCCGGCGACGGCGACCTGTCCGTCCTCTCCTGGCGCCGCGGCGAACCCGTCCCGCTCACCGGCGAGGCGACCGCGTCCCTCCTGGAAGCGGCGGTCCGCGGCTTCGACCTCGTCGTGGCCGACGTCCCCCGCTACCCCGGCGACCTCGGCCGGGCGGCCCTGCGCGCCGCCGACACCGCCTACCTGCTCGTCCCGGCCGAGGTCCGCGCCACCGTCGCCGCCGACGGCCTCGCCGCCGCGCTCCGCCGCGAGACCGCCGACCTCCGCCTCGTCGTCCAGGGCCCGTCCCCCGGCGGCCTGACCGCCGACGGGGTCGCCCGAGCCCTCGACCTCCCGTCCGCCGGCGCCTTCGAACGCGACCGCCGCCTCCCGGCCGCCATCGACGAGGGCGAACTCGCCGCCGTGACCCGCCGCGGCCCCCTCACCGACTTCTGCCGCGACCTCCTCGACGACCTGGCCCTCCAGCCCTCCGCGTACCGCGAGGAGGCGGCATGACCCGGCTGTCGGACGCGGTGCGCGGGCGGCTGGCGGACACGGGCGCCGAACCGACGGCCGGCCGCGTCGCCGCCGCCCTCCGCGCCGAGGAGCGCCTCCTCGGCGACCGGGAGGTCCTCGCCCTCACCGACGAGCTCCGCGCGGAGTTCGTCGGCGCCGGCCCCCTCGAACCGCTCCTGCGCTCCCCGGACGTCACCGACGTCCTCGTCAACGGGCCCGACGAGGTCTGGGCCGACGCCGGCGGCGGGCTCGTCCGCACCGACGTCCGGTTCCCCGGCGAGCCCGCGCTGCGGCGCCTCGCGCAGCGGCTCACCGCGGCGGCCGGCCGCCGCCTCGACGACGCCGCGCCCTACGCCGACGCCCGGCTGCCCGGCGGCGTCCGGCTGCACGCCGTCCTGCCGCCCGTCGCGCCCGGCGGCACCTGCCTGTCCCTGCGGCTCCCCCGCCGCCGCGCGTTCACCCTCGACGAGCTCGTCGCCGCCGCGACCGTCCCGCCCGAGGGCGCCGCCCTGCTGGCCGCCGTCGTGGCCGCCCGCGCGGCGTTCCTCGTCACGGGCGGCACCGGCACCGGCAAGACGACGCTGCTGAGCACCCTGCTCGGCTCCGCCGGCCCGTCCGAACGGCTCCTCCTCGTCGAAGACTCCGCCGAGCTGCGCCCCGACCACCCGCACGTCGTCCGGCTGGAAGCCCGCCCGCCCAACATGGAAGGCGCCGGGGGCATCACCCTGAACGACCTGGTCCGCCAAGCCCTCCGCATGCGCCCCGACCGCCTCGTCGTCGGGGAGGTGCGGGGCCCGGAGGTCGTGTACCTCCTCCAGGCGCTCAACACCGGCCACGAGGGCGGCTGCGGCACCCTGCACGCCAACACGCCCGCCGACGTCCCCGCGCGCCTCGAAGCGCTCGCGTGCGCCGCCGGGCTCACCCGCGAAGCCGTCCACAGCCAGCTCGCCGCCGCCCTCGACGTCGTCGTCCACCTCGCCCGCGCCCCCGCGGGCGCCCGCCGGGTCGCGGAGGTCGGCGTCTTCCAGCGCGCGCCCGACGGGCTCGTCGCCGTCCACCCCGCCGTCTCGTTCACCCCCGCGGGCGAGACGGTGCACCATCCCGGCGCGGCGGCCTTGGCGGCCCGGCTCCACCCGCACTGGCCATGACGGCCGCGCTCGCTGCCCTGTGCGTCTCCGCCGCGGTCTGGACGCTCGCGGCGCCGCCCCGCGCGGCCGGACGCGTCCGCGACGTCCTCGATCCCCGCGCACCCCGGCCCGCCCTCACCGCCCACCTGAGGACCCTTCGTGAACGCCGCACCCGCACCCGCCGATGGCGCACCTCGGTCATCGAGCTCTGCGACGGCATGGCCGCCGAACTGGCCGCCGGCAGAGCCCCCGAGGACGCCTTCGGCGCGTCCGCGGCCGTCCTCGACCCGCCCATCGCGAAGGAGCTGCTCGCATGCCGCGACCTGGCGACACTCGCGACCGTCCCCGGCGCCGAGGGCCTGCGCCTCCTCGACGCGTGCTGGCGCGTCGGCTCCGAGCGCGGCGGCACGCTGGCGACCGTCCTGGACGGCCTGGCCGCGGCCCTCCGCGACGAGGAGGCCCAGCGCCAGGACGTCTCCGTCCAGCTCGCGGGCCCCCGCGCCACCGCCCGCCTGCTCGCCGTGCTGCCGCTGCTCGGCATCGCCATGGCGGCGGCCCTCGGCGCACGCCCCCTGTCCTTCCTCTGCGGCTCGCTCCCCGGCCTCGCCTGCCTGGTCGCCGGCGTCGCCCTCAACGCCGCCGGCCTCGCCTGGACGGCGCGCCTGGCCAGGAACGCCGAGTCGCCCCGACCCCCGGGACGCTGAATGCTCACAGCGCTGGCGGCCGTGCTCTGCGCGGCGACGGCCGTCCACCTCCGCACGCGACGCGCCTCCGGCCGAAGACTCGCCCGATGCTTCCGCACCCCGCGAAAGACCGGCGCCCGCCCGAACGGTGCCCGCCCGACCGGCGCCCGCCCGACCGGCGCCCGCCCGAACGGCGCCCGCCCGGACGGCGTACTGCTCCGCCGCACCGCGGCGGCCGCCGCGGGCGTCCTCACCGTCCTCCTGTTCGGCCTCCCCCTCGGCCCCCTGCTGGCCGCCCCGGCCGCCGCGGCCGCCTGGTACGCGTGCACCCGCCTGGACGGCGCCGACCGCGCCCGCCGCCGGGCACGGCTCGTCGCCGACCTCCCCGTCGCCGTGGACCTCCTCGCCGCCTGCCTGCGCGGCGGCACCCCCTGGCAGGACGCGGTGGACGCCGTCGCGGGCGCCGTCGGCGGCCCCCTGGGCGACGAACTCGACCGGGTGTCGGCGCAGATCCGCCTCGGCGCAGACCCGGCCGCCGCCTGGCTCGCCCTCACCGGCGAACCGGCCCTGGCGCCCCTGGCCCGCGCCGCCGTCCGCGCGACGTCCCACGGCGCCGCGCTGGCGCCGTCCCTCGCCCGGCTCGCCCGAGACCAGCGGCGGACGGCCCGCACCGCGGCCGCCGCACGCGCCCGGGCCGCGGGCGTCCGCGTCCTCGCCCCGCTGGGCCTGTGCTTCCTGCCCGCGTTCGTCCTCCTCGGCGTCGTCCCCGCCGTGGCCGGCATCGCCTCGACGATCCTCGTCCCCGCGCCATGAGTTATCCACAGCCCCCGCTTCCCCTGACGCCCTGCCACCCCATCCCGGAACCTGAAGACAACCGACACGGAGGACCCCATGAACCCGATGCAGCGCTGGAAGAACAAAGAGGACGCGGGCATGTCCACCGCCGAGTACGCCGTGGGCACGATCGCCGCGGCGGCCTTCGCGGGCCTGCTCTTCAAGATCGTGACCGGTTCGGAGGTCCAGGAACTGCTCTTAGCGATCGTCGAACGGGCCCTCCGACTCGCCGACTGAGGGACGGGGGCATGGCCACGGCGGAGATCGCCGTGGCCCTCCCCGCCCTGGTCCTGGTCACGGCGATCGTCCTGTGGGCGATGGCGGCCGTCTCGACCCAGCTCGCGTGCAACGACGCCGCCCGAACGGGCGCGCGCGCCGCGGCCCGAGGCGAATCCCTCGCCGCGGTACGAGCGCTGGTCACCGAGGCCGTCCCCGAGGGCTCGACGGGGGTCGACACGGCGACGTGCACGGTCCGGGGAGACGTCGTGGAGGTGCGGGTGGTCGTGAGAGTGAAGGGACCAGGGAAGATCGGTGATCTACAAATCGTTTCGCGGGCCAGGGCTGGCCCCGTGGGGGATATGGGCGTAACCTGACGCGACCCAGTTCGTTGAACTGAACGTCAATAGGTCGCGACCGGAGCCACTGCCATCTCACTTGTCACCCATCTGTGACTTTCGTTACCGGTTGGTACGTTACGCTGCCGTAAGCCCCCGCTCATGACTCGGCACAGTGAGCCCCGCGACCCGGACGCAGTCGAAGGGATTGACGCCGTGACCATCATTCGCAGGATCGGTGCGATCGCGCTTGCGACCCCTCTTGCGATGAGCATCCCGGTCATCGCCGCGCCGCCCGCCTCCGCCGAGTCGGTGGTGGTCGCCCCCAAGGACGGCGCCGTCATCACGAGCGGAACCGAGATCACCGCCGAGGCGAACGCCGACCTCAAGCTGGCGAAGGTCGAGCTGCGGGTGAGCGGCCCCGGCGTCGGGGACAAGCTGCTGGACGAGCACTCGCTCGCGGCGGGTGAGCTCTCCGGGACGTTCCCGATCGCGCACAACGGGGCTTACAAGGTCTACCTCACCCACTGGACCGGCGAGCTCGCGGCCAGCAACTTCACCGTGAAGGTGCCCCCGGCGACGCCCTCGGGGGTGTCCGCGGGCGTGTCCGGCGGCAAGCTCGTCGTGAAGTGGGGCATGGGCTCCGAAGCCGACCTGGAGGGCTACACGCTCAGCGGGTCGGGCGTGAAGCCCGCGGCCGGATCGGTGGGCACCTTCTGCAGCGGCGGCCAGTGCTCCGCGAGCCTGCCGCTGACCCAGGAGAACGGCACCTTCGCCGTCGAGGTCCGCGCCAAGCGGTCGGACGGCGCGGGCGGCTCGGTGTACTCGGAGGCCGCGAGCGCGAGCGACGTCGTCGCCGCGGCGAACGTCCCGTCCGCCGGTGGCGGATCGACGTCGCTGCCGGCCACCGGATCGGTGCCGAGCGCCACGACCCCGCTGACGCCGTTCAACGAGCAGTCGCCGATCACGCTGCCGTCCGTCCAGCCCGACGGCGCGACCCCGGGCCTGGTCTACCCGGCGCCGGAGATCGCGGGCGACGCGCCGGTCGCGCAGAACATCGCGTCCACCGACCGGTTGCAGTGGGGCCAGAGCATCGGCATCGCGCTGGTGCTCCTGGTCGTCGCGGCGCACCTGGGCACGTGGACGCGGAGCCTGCGCGTCGCGTCCGCCGCGACGAGCGCCCGCGGGACGGCGGCGCGGATCGCGCGGGCCGGCACCGGGCGCAAGCGGGTCGCCAAGGCGCGGGAGCAGATCGCGCGCGCCGAGGCCGTCGCGAAGACCGGTCCTGCGAAGCCGAAGACGGCCAAGCCCGGCTCCGCCAAGGCCGCACCGGCGAAGGCGCCCGCCGCCAAGGCCGACTCCGCGAAGGGTTCCGCCGCGAAGGCGCCCGCCGCGCCGGGGGCGACGGCCACGATGCCGGCCCGGCCCGGGGCCCGGCGTGCGCCCGCCCGCAAGGGCGGCGACGTCAAGGGGCGGCGCCGTCCGGCGGGCGTCGAGGTGAAGGTGGCGCGCTCGCGGCGCAAGTGATCGGCAGGGGTGGCGACCGAAATGTCCGCGGTCTAGGCTGCGGTGCCAGTCGGACTCCCGGAGAGGAGAACCTCCCGCATGATCTTCCTGGGGCTGGTCCTGGTGCTGGCCGCCGTGCTCGCGGCGGTGGCGGTGATGCTGGACAACACGGGCGAGGCCGGGCTCACGGCGTTCGGTGACTCGGTGCCCGGAGTGACCGAGGAATGGCACGTGTTCATGGCCGGTGCCGTGGTCGCCGTGGTGTTCATGGCCGGTGTGATGGTGGCGGCGTTCGGGTTCAAGCACGCGATCGAGATGCGCAGGGAACTGCGGGACCTCCGGGACGAGCACGAGGAGTCCCTGCAGACCCTCGAGATGGAGCGGCGGAAGCTCCAGCAGGCGCTGGCGCAGGCCCGGCGCGGCATGGGCGACGAGCCGTCCATCCCGGCCCAGCGCGTCGCCCCGTAGGCCGTACCGCCGGGCGGCCGACCTGTGCGTCCCTTGAGGGCGGGCGTTGCCGTGAGTATCCGGGGTCGCGCGTCGCTCCGCACGTCGTTCTGTCGGGCGGCCGGCCTGTGTGTGCTGGAGGGCGGGCGTTGCCGTGAGTATTCGGGTCGCGCGTCGCTCCGCACGTCGTTCTGTCGGGCGGCCGGCCTGTGTGTGCTGGAGGGCGGGCGTTGCCGTGAGTATCCGGGGTCGCGCGTCGCTCCGCACGTCGTTCTGTCGGGCGGCCGGCCTGTGTGCTGGAGAGCGGGCGTTGCCGTGAGTATTCGGGTCGCGCGTCGTTCTGCTGGGCATGCCGGCCTGTGTGTGCTGGGGGGGCGTTGCCGTGGACGTTCGGGTCGCGCATCGCGCTTTGCTGCGCAGGCTGCTGCCTGAGGATGAGCTTGAGGCTCTCGCCGTGCGCCGGGGGCAGTTCCACCACGTTGTCGTCGGCTCGGCTCGCGTGGTGTGCCTGCCGCGTACGCGGGCGGCAGCGGCGCGGCTGCCGGCGCGGGCGGCGGGGCTCCGCACGCTCGGCGGGCTCGACCTGGGCTTTCGCACACCTGAGCCGCTGCTCGAAGGCGGCGCCGACGGGGTGCCGTTCCTCGTGCTCGACCGCATCCCCGGGGAACCGCTGGACGGTGCCGCGCTGCGCGACCCGCGCGCGGCCGATGCCGTTGCGGCGCAGTACGCCGCGCTGCTAGCCGGGCTGCGCCGCGCCGGTGCCGACGCGAAGGTGCGCGCGGCGCTGCCTCGGGAGCCGGACGACCGGTGGCGCCGGTTCGGGGACGGCGTGCGCGCGGAGCTGTTCGGGTTCATGTCGGACGACGGGCGCAGGCGGGCCGAACGGGAACTCGGGGCGCTCGACGGGATGCCGCAGGACGGACGGGCGGTGGTGCACGGCGATCTCGGTGCGGAGAACGTCCTGTGGGAGTGGCGGGCCGGACTGCCGCGCCTCGCCGGAGTGCTCGACTGGGACGACGTCGCGCTCGGCGACCCCGCCGAGGACCTCGCGGCGCTCGCCGCCGGGCACGGGGACGACCTCCTGCGACGGCTGCTCGCCCCCGGGAGCGAGGAGGGGCTCGCCTCACGGGTCGCCGCGATCCGTGCGACCTTCGCCCTCCAGCAGGCCCTCGCCGCCGTCCGCGACGGAGACGAGGAGGAACTGGCGGACGGGCTGAGCGGCTACCGCTAGCACGGTCGGGTCTTCCGGGTCAGGGTGCGGCTTTCAGGAGGGCGTCCAGGAGGACGAGGGCGCCTTCCTTGTCGAGGGGGTCGTTGCCGTTGCCGCACTTCGGGGACTGGATGCAGGACGGGCAGCCGGTGGAGCACTCGCACGAGTCGATCGCGTCGCGGGTGGCGCGGAGCCAGGACGCGGCGTCGGCATAGCCGCGCTCGGCGAAGCCGGCGCCGCCCTCGTGGCCGTCGTAGACGAACACGGTGAGCAGGCCGGTGTCGGGGTGCAGGGCGGTGGAGACGCCGCCGATGTCCCAGCGGTCGCAGGTGGCGAACAGCGGCAGGAGGCCGATGGACGCGTGCTCGGCGGCGTGCGCGGAGCCGGGGAGGTCGAGGTCGAGGTGAGCGGTCTGCTCCTCCGACAGCGTCCACCAGACGGCGCGGGTGCGGAGGGTGCGCGGGGGCAGGTCGAGGGGCTTCTCGCCGAGCATCTCGCCGGTCTGCAGGCGGCGCATCTGGTACGCGACGACCTGCCGGGTGACGTCGACGGTGCCGAAGTTGAGGGTCGCCTCGCCCCACGCGGACGAGCGGAGCCGCTCGACGATGCCGATGTCGGTGACGTCCCGCGCGGTGGTGGAGTAGTCGGGTTCCGCGGGTTCGACGAGGGCGACGGAGTCGTCGAGGTCGAGGGTCCGGACGATGAAGGACTCGCCCTGGTGCACGTAGACGGCGCCGTCGTGGACGGTCGTGTGCGCGGACGCCTCGTCGACCGTGCCGAGGAGGCGCCCCGTGGACGCCTCGACGACCTGGACGGGCGCGCCGCCGGCGCCGCGGATGTCGGCGAGTTCGACGGCCTTGTCGCGGCGCGTCCAGTACCAGCCGGCGGGGCGGCGGCGGAGGAACCCGCGGCGGACGAGGTCGGGGAGGAGGTCGGCGGTGGCGGGGCCGAACAGTTCGGCGTCGGCCTCGGTGAGGGGGAGTTCGGCGGCGGCGGAGCAGAGGTGGGGTTCGAGGACGTACGGGTTGTCGGGGTCGAGGACGGTCGCCTCGACGGGGGTGCCGAAGATCGCCTCGGGGTGGTGCACGAGGAACGTGTCCAGGGGGTCGTCGCGGGCGACGAGGATCGACAGGGACGCCTGGCCGGAGCGGCCCGCGCGTCCGGCCTGCTGCCAGAGGGACGCGCGGGTGCCGGGCCAGCCGCACACGACGACGGCGTCGAGCCCGGAGACGTCCACGCCGAGTTCGAGCGCGTTGGTGCTGGCGAGGCCGACGAGGTCGCGGGAGCGGAGGGCGGCTTCGAGGGCGCGCCGCTCCTCGGGGAGGTATCCGGCGCGGTAGGCGGCGACCCGGTCGGGGAGGTCGGGGGACACGTCGGCGAGGGCGCGTTTGGCGCCGAGGGCGACGGATTCGGCGCCGCGGCGGGAGCGGACGAACGCGAGGGTCTGCACGCCCTCGACGACGAGGTCGGCGAGGAGGTCGCCGGTCTCGGCGGTGGCGGTGCGGCGGACGGGGGCGCCGCGCTCGCCGCGCAGGTCGGTGAGCGGCGGCTCCCAGAGCGCGAACGTCGCGGGGCCGCGGGGGGACGCGTCGTCCTGCACGGCGACGACGTCCAGTCCGGTGAGGCGGGACGCGGTGGTGGCGGGGTCGGACGTGGTGGCGGACGCGAGGACGAACGTGGGGGACGCGTGGTAGCGGGCGCAGACGCGGCGGAGGCGGCGGAGGATCTGCGCGACGTGCGAGCCGAAGACGCCGCGGTAGCCGTGGGCCTCGTCGACGACGACATAGCGGAGGCGGCGCAGGAACGACGACCAGCGGGAGTGGGACGGCAGGATCGACCGGTGCAGCATGTCGGGGTTCGTCAGCACGTAGTTGGCGTGCTGCCGGACCCAGGTGCGGTCCTCGCGGGGGGTGTCGCCGTCGTAGGCGGCGGCGCGGACGCGGGTGAGCCGCAGGGCGCGCAGGGAGCGGAGCTGGTCGGCGGCGAGGGCCTTGGTGGGCGAGAGGTAGAGGGTGGTGCCCTCGCGGTCGTCGTCGTAGATCGCGGCGACGGAGGGCAGCAGGTAGGCCAGGGATTTCCCGGACGCCGTCCCTGTGGCGATGATCACAGACCGTCCGGCGCGCGCGTGCTCGGCGGCGGCGGCCTGGTGCTCCCAGGGGGCGTCGACGCCCGCGGCCGCGAGGCGCTCCACGAGGAGCGGCGGAGCCCAGGACGGCCAGGGCGTGCGGCGGCCCTCACGTGCGGGGACGCGCTCGACGTGCGTGATGCGGTCCCGGCGCGTGGGGTCGGCCAGCAGCCGGTCCAGGGGAGATCTGTGCGCGCCCATCAGGTTTTCAGTTTGCCAGCCTGGGCAAAACAACGGGAACGCCCCGGCGCCGGTGGCCGATCCCCCCTGCCCTCGCAGCGGATCAGCAGGTCAGACGGGAGGCGCTGACTTTCGCCCGAGTGGGCGATAACGTGCGTACGCCGTGCCGGAGCGTGGTTGAATCACGGCGATGTCCCGCATGACCGGCCCCCGGCCGGGGATGTCGGGACCGGATTGTGCTGCACGGTGCTGGAGGATCTGTGGACCTGAAGGTGAACGACTACACCACCGACGATGGCCTCACCGTCATCAACGTGGAGGGCGAGATCGACGTCTACACGGCGCCGAAGCTTCGCGAGAAGCTCATCGATCTGGTCAACAAGGGGAAGTTCCACCTGCTCGTGGACATGGAGAAGGTCGAGTTCCTCGACTCGACGGGCCTCGGCGTCCTGGTCGGCGGGCTGAAGCGGGTGCGCGCGCACGACGGCTCCCTGGAACTGGTGTGCACCCAGGAGCGCATCCTCAAGATCTTCCGGATCACGGGGCTGACCAAGGTCTTCGGCATCCACGACTCGATCGCCGACGCCGAGGAAAAGCGCAAGGGCGCCAAGTAGGCGAAGCGGCTGTGGAGACCGTTGAACTGTCCATCAACGCGCGGCCCGTCCACGTCCGGACCGTCCGGTTGATCGTGACCTCCGTGGCGCGCCTCAACGGGGTCGGCGAGGACATCCTGGACGAGGTGAGGCTCGCGGTCGGCGAGGCGTTCTCGCGGGCCGTGGAGGCGCACGTCCGGCACTGCCCGGACGAGCCGATCCGGCTGGAACTGACCGGCGGGGACCGGCGCTTCGAGGTCACGGTGAGCGACACGGTGCCCGGGGACGATCCGGGCGGGCTGCCATCGGCGCCGGACGCGGACGACCTCGAGTACGGCTTCGGGGAGGGCGCGGCGGAGCTGGGACTGGCCGTCATCGCCGGGCTCGCCGAAGACGTCGACATCTCCGCGACGCCGAAGGGCGTCCAGATCCGGATGAGCTGGCCGGCGGAGGCCGAAGCGATCGTCTGAGCGCCCCCGGCATCCCGAAGGCCCCGCCCCGGCGGGGCCTTCGCCATGCGCGGCCCGAGCGCCCGGCGGACGGGCGGGGCCGCGGCGGTCTCGGTAATGCGGGTGCGGGGTACCGCTCGGGGATCTTGATATGAGATCGTCTTACCGGAAGATCGCGAATCGCCGGCCATTGCGGGCTGCTGTTAAACGGGGTTGTCGTTCGCCCTGAACTGGGTGGCGCGAGTGGTTCGTGTGCGGGGTGTGTCGGATGTCCGGTGTCAAGGTTGCTTTGGAGTAAGAGGACCCTTGCCCGGGTTGACCTGCGGAGATGTGGCGGGATTTCCGGTGAAGGTCAAATTCGAGCGTAAATTCCATTGCACGATGATGACGCTTTCGTTAAGCCTCCTGTGCCCTTCTTGATCAGAAGTCGCGTGCGTAGACTCGCGGCACGCGCGTTGCCGCGAGAGGCGTTCGAAATCACGACTTGCGGGGTAAGCGGTAAAGATCGACTTTGACGGTCGAGATCGCAACGCCCCTGTCGAGGAGGACGGATGTCTGGGCTTTCCGTGTCAAGCCCGGCCGGCGCTGAAGTGGATCTCGGCGGCGGCGACCTGTCCCTGGTCGTCGTCGTCGCGGTGATCGCGCTGCTGGCACTGGCCGTCGCCGCGGGACTGGTACGCGATGTGCTGGCCGCGGGCCAGGGCACCGAGAAGATGCAGGACATCGCGAAGGCGGTGCAGGTGGGCGCGGGCGCCTACCTGAAACGCCAGTTCCGCACGGTCGCGGTGTTCGTGGTGCTGATCCCGCTGGTGCTGCTGCTCCTGCCCGCGGACGGGGCGG
Organism: Actinomadura sp. WAC 06369; assembly: GCF_003947565.1. Taxonomy (NCBI): domain Bacteria; kingdom Bacillati; phylum Actinomycetota; class Actinomycetes; order Streptosporangiales; family Thermomonosporaceae; genus Actinomadura; species Actinomadura sp. WAC 06369. The sequence goes on from NZ_QHJN01000015.1 coordinate 39,269, forward strand.
GCGAGCGCATCGGCCGGTCGGTGTTCTTCGTCATCGGGGCGCTGTTCTCGGCCGTCACCGGGTTCACCGGCATGTGGCTCGCGGTGCGCGGCAACGTGCGGGTGGCGGCGGCCGCGCGGGAGGAGGGCGGCGAGCGGACGGCGATGCGGATCGCCTTCCGGACGGGCGGCGTCGCCGGGATGTTCACCGTCGGGCTCGGGCTGTTCGGCGCGGCCGTCGTCGTGCTCGCCTACCAGGGCGACGCGCCGCGGGTGCTGGAGGGGTTCGGGTTCGGCGCGGCGCTGCTGGCGATGTTCATGCGGGTCGGCGGCGGGATCTTCACCAAGGCCGCCGACGTCGGCGCCGACCTGGTGGGGAAGGTCGAGCAGGGCATCCCCGAGGACGACCCGCGCAACGCGGCGACGATCGCGGACAACGTCGGCGACAACGTCGGGGACTGCGCGGGCATGGCGGCCGACCTGTTCGAGTCGTACGCGGTGATGCTGGTGGCGGCGCTGATCCTCGGGACGACGGCGTTCGGCACGCAGGGGCTGGTGTTCCCGCTGCTCGTCCCGATGATCGGGGTGGTCACGGCGGTGATCGGCATCTTCGCGGTGGCGCCGCGGGCGGGCGACCGGTCCGGGATGACGGCGATCAACCGGGGCTTCTTCATCTCCGCGCTGATCTCGGCGGTGCTGGTCGCGATCGCCGCGTTCACGTACCTGCCGGGGTCGTTCGCCGAGCTGGACGGCGTCACGAACACCGATATCGCGGCGATGGACGCCGACCCGCGCTGGATCGCGCTCGGCGCCGTCCTCATCGGGATCGTGCTGGCCAGCGCGATCCAGCTGCTGACCGGGTACTTCACGGAGACGCACCGCAAGCCCGTCAAGGAGGTGACGGGCAGCGCGCGGACGGGCCCGGCGACGGTGATCCTGTCGGGGATCTCGCTGGGGCTGGAGTCGGCGGTCTACACGGCGCTGGTGATCGGCGGCGCGGTCTACGGGGCGTTCCTGCTCGGCTTCGGCAACACGACGGTCGCGCTGTTCGCGGTCGCGATGGCCGGGACGGGCCTGCTGACGACGGTCGGCGTGATCGTCTCGATGGACACGTTCGGCCCGGTGTCGGACAACGCGCAGGGCATCGCGGAGATGTCCGGGGACGTCCAGGGTGAGGCGGCGGGCGTGCTGGAGCGGCTCGACGCGGTCGGCAACACCACGAAGGCGATCACGAAGGGCATCGCGATCGCGACGGCGGTGCTGGCGGCGACGGCGCTGTTCGGGTCGTACCGGGAGACGGTGGTGTCGGCGCTGGACGACGCGTCGCGGGACGCCCGGGACGCGCTCGGCGACTTCCAGGCGTTCAGCCTGTCGATCGACAGCCCGAACGTCCTGATCGGGCTGATCATCGGTGCCGCGGTGGTGTTCCTGTTCTCCGGCCTCGCGATCATGGCGGTCGGACGGGCGGCGGGGCGGGTGGTCGTCGAGGTGCGCGACCAGTTCCGCACCAAGCCCGGCATCATGGACTTCAGCGAGAAGCCCGACTACGACCGCGTCGTGGACATCTGCACGCGGGACGCGCAGCGGGAGCTGGCCACCCCGGGCCTACTGGCGATCATGACGCCGATCGCGGTCGGGTTCGCGCTCGGGTACGCGCCGCTGGGCGCGTTCCTGGGCGGCGCGATCGCGGCCGGGGTGCTGATGGCGGTGTTCCTCGCGAACTCGGGCGGCGCCTGGGACAACGCGAAGAAGCTGGTCGAGGAGGGCGAGCTCGGCGGCAAGGGCGGCGAGGCGCACGAGGCGACGGTGATCGGCGACACCGTCGGCGACCCGTTCAAGGACACCGCGGGCCCCGCCATCAACCCGCTGATCAAGGTGATGAACCTGGTGGCCCTGCTGATCGCGGACGCGGTCGTGACGTACGCGGGCAACGTCCCGCTGCGCGTCGGCGTGACGATCGGGGCGGTCCTCGTCGTGGTCGCCGCGATCGTGGTCTCCAAGCGGCGGGTCGACCCGATCGCCGAACCGGCCGCCGCGGGCCCCGGGCCGTCCGTCGGCGGCGGCGGCGGCGCCGAGGCCCTCGATGAGCCGGTGCCCGCGGAGCCGCCGGTCGAGGCCGCTCCGCGCGCGGAGGGCGAGGAGTCGCAGGTCAACAAGGCGTGACCGCGCGGCGGGAGGGGGCCGGTCGCCGGGCCGGCCCCCTCCCGTGCGGGTGGTGTCGGGAGCACGGGCGACCGGTCGTACGCTGGACGTGGATGCGGCCCGGCGGTCCGGGCGCATGTGAGGAGACCGGGAGGCGTGGTGGCCGGCGGGAAGTCGACGATGTCAGGGCCCAAGGGGTTCGCCCTTGTGCTCGCCGGGATGCTCGGCATCATGGCGGTGCTGTGGGCGCTCGCCGCCCTCGTTGCTCCCTGACACGCGCCCCCTGAGGCGCGCCCCCGACGCGCGGCCCGTGACGCGCCTCCCTGGCGCGGGCGCCTGCCGTAGGGTGCGGGCATGCCGACCCTGATCGTGCTCCGGCACGCCAAGGCCGAGTCCGGGCTGGACAAGGCCGACATCGACCGCACGCTCGCCGACCGGGGACGCCGCGACGCCGCGGCCACCGGCGATTGGCTGCGCGCGCGCGGACTCGTCCCCGGGTACGTCCTCTGCTCCACGGCCGCGCGCACACGCGAGACCCTGGAGCTCCTGGCGTTCGACGATGCCGAGACGTCGTTCGAGGCGCGCATCTACGGCAACGACCCCGGGACGCTGCTCGACCTCGTGCGGGAAGCCCCCGAGGACGCCGCGACGGTCCTGCTGGTGGGGCACAACCCGTCCGTCCACCTGTTCGTCCACGACCTCGCCGGGGAGTCGCCGGACGCGTTCCCGACGTGCGCGCTCGCGGTCATCGACCTGCCGGGGAGCTGGACGGACGTCCGGGCGGGCGCGGGCACGCTCGGCACCGTGCGCACGCCGAAGGACTGAGCGGGACGGACGGGCGTCAGCGGCGGCCGGTCGCGGCGAACGACGCCTCGATGACCCGCCCGGCGTCGCGGCGCAGCGACCGGATCGCGTAGCGGGTGCCCGACACCTGCAGCAGCGCGTGCCGCAGCGGCGTGAACTCGTCCCGCCCGATGCCCGATTTGATCTCCGCGCGCCGCCGCCGGGTGATCGTCGAGAGGTGGTCGTCGAGGTCGGCGAGCTGCTCGCGGAGCTCCTCGACGGACGCGGCGTCCCCTTCGTCCCGCTGGTCCGGCGGGTCCTCGAGCACCGCCCCGGCCTCCTCGAGCTCGTCGGCGATCCGGTCGAGGATCTCGGGGATCGGGCCGGTGTCGACGGCCTCCTCGCGCGACATCCGCGACACCGCGATGAGGTGGTCGCGGACGCGGTGCGCGGCGCGCACGGCGGTGCGGAGCCGCGCGATCAGCTCGGCGTCCGGCACCCGCTCCTGCTCCAGCCGGTCGCGGGTCTCCGCGACGGCCTCCGCGGCCCGCTCCGCGGTGACGATCACGTCGTGCGGCAGCCGCACGTGCTCGCCCGCCAGGACGTCCGCCGTGGACCGGACGAGCGCGGCGTGCGTGTCGGTGAGCCGGCCGAGCTGCACGGGGAGCCGTTCGAGGTGCCCGGCGGGCCACAGCAGCCGGACGGCGAGGTAGGCGAGCAGGGTCCCGGCGACGGTGAGGGCGACGCGCTCCCCCGCGGTGCGCCAGTCGGACGGGACGGAGAAGTAGAGCAGCATCATCGCGAGCGGGGTGCCGAACAGCGCCCAGTACGCGAAGTTGACGGAGCGCATCGCGAACCCGGCGAACGCGAACACCATGACGATCAGCGCGATCGTGAGCTGGCCGGGCGCGAGGGTCAGCAGCACCGCCGCGACGATCGACCCCGCGGCCGTCCCGCCGACCCGCTGGACGAGCCGCTCGACCGTCTCGCCGTAGGTGGCGCGGAGGCTGAGCATCGCGGTCAGCGTCATCCAGTGGCCGTGCGACAGGCCGAGCGCGGCGGCGAGCGCCATCGACAGGACGGCCGTCAGGAAGACGCGGGACACCTGGCGGAACCGCGGCGACCGGGTGGCGACCGCGTTGCGGATCCGCTCCCACGCGCTCAGCGGGTTCGCTTCGGGGATGCGGGGCGGCCCGAACCCGAGCCGCAGCCCGCCCGCGGTGAGGCGCCGCGCGGACGCGACCTCGCCGGCGATGCGGTCGATCGAGCGGCGCACCTGCCCGATGAGCGCGACCGCGACGAGGTCCTCCTCGCCCGCGAGGCCGGCGCGGCGGACGCCTTCGGCGGCGCGGCCCATCCGGCGGACGGCCGCGGACTCCTCCCCGCCGAGCGGCGCCTCCCCGGACGTCGCGATCGCGCCCGCGAGCAGTCGCAGCCGGGCGGCGAGCGCGGAGATCGCGGTCTGCGCCTCCATCTTCCACTCGCGGTCCGGCGGGTAGTTGCGGGCGGCCTCCACGACGGCCTGGAGCGTGACGGTCTCGTGCAGGACGCGGGCGAGCGCGTCGATGAGCCGCTCCGGCCGCGTGGGGTCCTCCCGCCCCCGGTCGGACCGGTACAGGCCGAACGTGGTGCGGGCGGCGGTGAGCGACTCGGACGCGGCCCGGCGCCGCTGCTCCCAGTCGGGGAGCCGGGTGACGGCCAGCAGGTCCGGGTTCGTCAGCTCGACGGCGTCCAGCGGGGCGGGGTCGGGCGCGTCGACGTGCTCGGCGACGGCGTCGAGGGCTTCGGCGACCGCGTCGGCGGCGTCGCTCAGCGCGGTGTTCAGCGGACGGAGCCGCCGTGCGGGCCATGGCGCGAGCAGCAGCGCGGTGGTGAACGCGCCGCCGATGAGTTCGAGCAGCCCGACGTCCAGGACGACGTCCGGCTGCCGCGGCCGGATCGCGGCGAGCAGCACGGCGAGCCCGGCGGTCGGCCCGATGCGCGGCACCGCGACGCCGAGCGCGATCAGCGGCGGGACGATCGCGACGGCGAGCCACGTGTTCCCGGCGAGGAACCCCCCGACGGTCGAGCCGACGGCCACCACGACGACGGCGAGCCCCAGATCGCGTGCGCGCGCGCCGTACGGGCCTTCGGGGGTCCGCAGGGCGACCAGGTACGCGCCGAGCGCGACCATCGAGCCCTGCGCGGCGTGCCCGGTGAGCGCGCCCGCGAGCAGCGGCACGGCGACGGCGAGCGCGGCCGCGACCCCGTACCAGGGCGCCGCACTCCCCTCAGCCTGCGCGTACGCTTCGCGCGCACGCTCCCACACCGTTGCCCTCCAAGATCACCGCCCGCACCACCGGCCTACCCTGGTGATCAACGGTACGAACGGTGAACGGCGACTCCGCCCGGTTTCATTCCGCGCAGAGGCCCGCGGTGACCCGGAACACCCCGGTTTCGGCCGCCGCGGGTTACAGGGAACGGGTTACAGGGAACGGGTTACAGGGAACGGGTTACAGGGAACGGGTTACAGGGAATCCGCCGCGTCGGCGGCTTCGACTTCCTCGCGGGAGATGCCGAGGAGGAAGACGATCGTGTCCAGGTAGGGGACGTTGACGGCGGTGTCGGCGGCCTCGCGGACGACGGGCTTGGCGTTGTAGGCGATGCCGAGGCCCGCGGCCTGGAGCATGTCGAGGTCGTTGGCGCCGTCGCCGATCGCGACGGTCTGGGCGACGGGCACGCCGGCCTCGCGGGCGAAGCGCTCGAGGGCGGCGGCCTTGCCGGGGCGGTCGATGACGGGGCCGACGACGCGGCCGGTGAGCTTGCCGTTCTCGATCTCGAGGGTGTTCGCGGCCGAGTAGTCGATCCCGAGGTCGTCGACGAGGGCGTCGGTGACCTGGGTGAACCCGCCGCTGACGATCGCGAACTTGTAGTCGAGGCGCTTGAGGGTGCGGACCATGGTGCGGGCGCCGGCGGCGAGCTTGAGCCGGTCGCGGACGTCGTCGATGGCGGCGGCGTCCAGTCCGGCGAGGAGCGCGACGCGCTCGCGGAGGGAGCCCTCGAAGTCGAGTTCGCCGCGCATGGCGGCCTCGGTGACCTTGGCGACCTCGGTGAGGCAGCCGGCGTGCTCGGCGAGCAGCTCGATGACCTCGCCCTGGATGAGGGTCGAGTCGACGTCCATGACGATGAGCCGCTTGGCGCGCCGGGACAGCCCGCCGGGCTGGACGGCGACGTCGACCTGGCGCTCGGCGGCCTCGGCGGCGAGACCGGCGCGCAGGGCGTCGGGGTCGGCGCCGGAGACGTCCATCTCGATGCAGGTGACCGGGGTGCTCGCGAGGCGCTCCATGCGGTCGATGTTGGCGCCGTGCGCGGAGATGCGGCCCGCGATCCCGGCCATCGCGGCGGGGGTGAGGGGCGCGCCGAGGACGGTGACGTGCAGGCGTCCGCGCCGCTTCGGGGTGCGCGAGTCGCGGCCCGTGGAGAGTTCGACCTCCATGTCGAGGTCGCTCGCGACGCGTTCGGCGGCGTTCCACACGCCGCCCATGTCGGCGTCGGCGGTGTAGGCGACCAGCACGCCGAGGACGAGCCGGCCGCGGATCACGACCTGCTCGACGTCGACGACGGTGATCGGGAAGTCCGACAGCGTCCGGAACAGGCGCGACGTCACGCCGGGGCGGTCGCGTCCGGTGAGTGTGATGAGCAGCGTGCGCTCGGCTGACCCGTCCATGCTGGGGTCCACGCTACCGGCTCGCGGCGCCGCACCCGGGTGTGACGTCCGCCATGTGAGACGGGTCAGGGCAGGAGCAGGTGGGAATCGCCGAACTCGCGGAACAGGTAACGCTCGTCGAGCGCGGCCCGGTACACGCTGTTCACGAGGCTGTGACCTGCGATGGCGGCGAGCGCCGCCAGGTGGGGCGAGCGGGGCCCGTGCAGGCCGGTGAGGAGCCCGTCCACCGCGCGGACGCCCGATTCGGGGGTGACGACGCGGTCGGTCCATCCTTCGGACGCCTCGACGCGCCCGGACGCGGCGGCCGTCTCGAGCGCCCGGACGGCCGTGGTGCCGACCGCGATGACCCGTCCGCCCTCGGCCCGGACGTGCCGGACGAGCGCGGCGCCGGCGTGCAGGGTGATCGGGGCGAGCAGGACGCCGCGGGACACCAGGCGCGTGACGAGGTCGGCGGTGAAGGGCCGGGCGGCGCCGGGCATCGCGGCGCCGCCGGACGACGGGTCGTGCGCGAACACGGTCTGGTAGGCGGCGATGGGCTGGTCGTGAGGGACGGCCCCGTAGCGGACGGGCGTGCCGTGGCGGCGCAGGTACGGGACGACGTCGGTGTCGAGGCGGGCGCGCCAGAGGCGGTCGGTGCGGCGGTCGACGAGGGTGAGGGTGGCGCCGCCGGGCAGCGGGATCCACTCGCCGGGCGACCCGCCCGGGTAGGGGCGGGTCGTCGTGCCGGTGAGGCGGCGCAGCTCGACGAGCCAGAGGCGGTCGGCGGCGTCCGGGACGGGGGTGGAGAAGTGGACGCCGATGCGGTCGAGGCGGACGGCGGCGGGCAGCGTCGCGGCGGTGTTGACGACGAGGAGGTCGCCGGGGCGCAGGAGGCCGGGCAGGTCGCGGAAGGCGTGGTGGGACACCTCGCCGGTGGCGCGGCGGCCGACGAGGAGGCGGACGCCGTCGCGGGGCCGGCCGCGCGCCTCGGGCGGCTCGCGGGCTTCGAGGCCGGGGGGCACGGCGAAGTCGGCCGTCTCGGGGACGGTGGTCATGTCCGGGCCTCCAGGCGGAGCGCGGCGGCGATGCCGAGGGCGGCGACGGCGGCGAGCGCGGTCCCGGCGGCGGTGAGGCCGAGTTCGAGGCGGTCGGGGCCGAACGCGGCGACGAGGGCGCCCGCGGTCCCGACGACGACGGAGGTGCCGAGCATGTCGCCGATCTGCAGCGCGGAGGAGTTCACGCCCTGCTCCTCCTCGCTGGAGCCGGCGAGCAGCAGGACGCTGAGGCTGCCGACCGCGAGGCCCATCCCGGCGCCGCCGATGAGCCAGGCGGGGGCGGCGGCCCAGCCGCCGAGCCGGAGCGCGACGGTGACGGCGGCGATCCCGGCGGTGACGCACACGGCGCCGAGCCGCACGAAGAACGCGCGGGAGCGCTTCGAGCGCCCCTGGTACTGGGACGCCGCGGACCAGCCGAGCGCGGCCACGGTGAGGACGATCCCGGCCTCGGCGGGGCCGAAGCCGTGCAGGGACGTGAGGGCGAGCGGGATGAAGACGTCGGTGCCCATGAACGCGCCGGACAGCAGCCCGCGGGTGAGGATGATGCTCGGCAGGCCGCGGCGCATCCGGAACGTCCCGGCGGGCAGCAGGCGCGGCAGCCCGAACGCGAGCCCGGCGAGCCCGGCGGCGACGGCGGGGACGATCGCCCAGCCGGGCGCGTCGAGGCCGTAGAGGAAGACGGCGGCGCCGACGGCGACGGCGACGGCCGCGACGGCCCGGCCGCCGGGGACGGACGCGCCGGGGGCCCGTTCGGGGGGCTCGGTGCCGCGCAGGGCGCGGACGAGCAGCAGGGTCGGCGGGACCACCAGGGGGATGAGCCCGAGGAACACCCACCGCCAGCCGACGTGCTCGGCGAGGACGCCGCCGACGGCGGGGCCGACCAGCGCGGGCAGCACCCACGCCGCCGACTCGGCCGCGAACACGCGGGCCCGCAGCGATTCGGGATAGATGCGGGCGACCACGACGTACATCGCGACCATCGCCAGTCCGGTGCCGATGCCCTGGACGGCGCGTCCGGCGACGAACACCCACATGGCGGGCGCGGCGCCCGCGACGGCGAGCCCGGCGACGAACGTGCCCAGGCCGATGAGGAACGGGCGCATCGGGCCGGACCGGTCGATCCAGCCGCCCGCGAGGACCGTGGACAGCAGCCCGGCGATCAGCGTGGCGCTGAACCCCCACGCGTACAGGCCGAGGCCGTGCAGGTCGGCGGCGACGGCGGGCATGACGGTCGTGACGGCCATGGACTCGAACGCCAGCAGGGTGACGACGAAGACGATCCCGAACGTGGGCCCGCGGTAGCCGGGGCCGAGCACGCGCGGTTCGTCCCGCGCCTCGGCGCCGTCGGGGTGCAGGGCGGTCGTCATCGGGCGCCCGCCCCGGCGGCGCGCGGGCCGGCGGCGTCCCGCGCGCCGGCGACGAGGGTCCGGCCGTCCCGGGCGAGGCCGCGGGCGAGGGGCCGGCCGAGCCCTCGGGGGGCTCTGGTGGTCGGTGCGGTGTTCATACCCCGGGACGCTAGGCGTCCGGGCACGTCAGGGGCATCGGGCGCGGGCCCGGCGGGGGCTCGGCACATGGTCGTAGGTCCCCGGTCCGGCGGCTGCGGCAGGGGACCCGCGGGGCGCGGGCGTCCGGACACGGCCGCACCTCCTCCCAGCGGCTGATTCGCGATGCCCGCGCGTGCGAGTACGGTGCTTGTCAGGCGGGCGGCGGGCGCCCGCCCGGACGCGGGCGGGCCGCCGGAGACGGCCGGACGAGAGGGCGGGATGCGCGACGACGACGGGCGGCGCCGCGGCGAGCCGGGGGCGACCCTGCACGCCGTCAGCTCGGCCGTGCTCGCGGTGACCCGGCACCTGTCCGTCCACGAGGTGCTGCAGGTGATCGTCCGGGCGGCGGCGCAGCTCCTGGACGCCCGCTACGCGGCGCTCGGGGTGCCCGACGACGAGGGGTCGTTCGCCGAGTTCGTCGTCGAGGGCGTCTCCGACGACGACTGGGAGCGCATCGGGCCGCTGCCGCGCCAGCACGGGATGCTGGCGGCGATGCTGCGCGACGGCGCGCCGAAGCGGCTCGACGACATCCGCCGCGAGCCCGAGTTCGAGGGCTGGCCGCACGCGCACCCCGTCCTGAAGGACTTCCTCGGCGTCCCCATCCGCGACGGCGACGACGTGCTCGGCATCGTGTTCCTCGCCAACAAGCGCACCCCGGGCGGCTTCACCCGGGAGGACGAGGAGCTGCTGACCCTGTTCGCCGCGCACGCCGCCATCGCGATGACGAACGCCCGGCTGTACGAGCACAACCGGGAGCTGACGGTCGTCGCGGAGCGCAACCGGCTGGCGCGCGAGCTGCACGACGCGGTGGCGCAGAAGCTGTTCTCGCTGCGGCTGACGGCGCGGACGGCGGCCGCGCTCGCCGAGCGGGACGCGGCGCGGACCGTCCGGGAGCTGGAGCAGGTGGAGCGGCTCGCGGCGGAGGCGCTCGCCGAGCTGCGGGCGGTGATCAACGAGCTGCGCCCGGCGGACCTCGCGGACGGGCTCGTCCCGTCGCTGCGCAAGCACGTGGCGGTGCTCGACCGGGCGCACGAGACGTCCGTCCGGTTCTGCGGCGACGAGGCGGTCGTGCTGCCGGAGGAGCACGAGGCGGTCGCGTTCCGCATCACCCAGGAGGCGCTGTACAACGCGCTGCGGCACGCGGGCGCGCGGGAGGTGCGGGTCCGGCTGGGCACGGAGTGCGGTCAGGCGGTGCTGGAGGTCGCGGACGACGGTTCGGGGTTCGACCCGGGCGACGACCCGCACAACGGGCTGGGGCTCGCGTCGATGCGGGAGCGGGCGGTGTCGATCGGCGGGGAGCTCTCGGTCTCCTCGGCGGCCGGCGCGGGCACGACCGTCCGGCTGGAGGTGCCGCTGTGACGCCGCGGGGGGCGGTGCGGGCGCCGATCCGGGTGCTGATCGCCGACGACCATCCGGTCGTCCGGCAGGGGCTGCGCACGTTCCTCGGCATCCAGGACGACATCGACGTCGTCGGCGAGGCCGCCGACGGCGCGTCGGCCGTGTCACTGGCCGAATCCCTCGAGCCCGATATCGTGCTGATGGACCTCAAGATGCCGGGCGCCGACGGATTGAGCGCGCTGACGGAGCTGCGGGCACGCGGGGTCTCCGCACGGGTCCTGATCCTGACGAGCGTCACGGAGCGCGGGCACGTGCTGCCCGCTGTACAGGCGGGCGCCGCCGGGTACCTCTACAAGGACGTCGACCCGCAGGCGCTCGTCCAGGCGATCCGGGCGGTGCACGACGGGCACGTCCTGTTCGCGCCCGACGCCGCCGAGGCGATGCTGGCGGAGCCGGCGTCGGTGGACGACCGCGGCCTGGCCGCGCTGACCGATCGGGAACGGGAGGTGCTCGTGCACATCGCGCGGGGAAGGTCCAACAGGGAGATCGCCCGCGCGCTCGTGGTCTCGGAGAAGACGGTCAAGACGCACGTCAGTAATCTGCTCATGAAACTGGGAGTCCAGGATCGGACGCAGGCGGCCCTTTACGCGGTCCGGCATGGTGTCGGAACGGTTGGGGAGGGCGCTCGTGACTGATACAACTCCTCTGACAGGATCGTCATCGAAACTGGTATGAACGTAGCAATCAGGTACGCAGCAGGCAGCGACATCGGGTGCAACCGGGAGAACAACGAGGACTCGGGTTACGCCGGTGCGCGGTTGATCGCGGTCGCGGACGGAATGGGCGGTTATGCCGGCGGCGAGGTCGCCAGTTCGACCGTCATCGGGTCGCTGCGCTCGCTGGACGCCGATGCGCGCGGTGACGACCTTGTCGACATGCTGGGCCGCGCCGTGGCCGAGGCCAACGAGAAGCTCCGCATCGTCCGCGAGGAACGTCCGGATCTGAGCCGGATGGGCACCACGCTCACCGCGATGCTCTGGTCGGGTTCGTCGGTCGCGCTCGCGCACATCGGCGATTCGCGCGGTTATCTCCTGCGTGACGGCGAGCTTTTCCAAATGACGCAGGACCACACCATGGACGAGCTCCTCAAGGCGGAGGCCGAGCAGTCCGGGCAGACGCCCGACCCGGCCGAGACGTCGCGGCTCTCGCACGTCCTGTACCGGGTGCTGGACGGCCGGGACGACCGGGAGCCCGACCTGCGGCTGCGCGAGGCGCGGCTCGGCGACCGGTACCTGCTGTGCTCGGACGGCCTCAGCGGGCCCGTCGACGCGCAGACGATCTACGAGGTGCTGTCGGCCGAGGCCGATCCGCAGCGCGCCGTCGACCGGCTCATCGAACTCGCCCGCGAGAACGGCGGCCCCGACAACATCACCGCGGTCGTCGCCGACGTCATCGAGGCCGAGCACGTCACCGAGCCGGACGCCCCGCTGACCGTGGGCGCCGCGGGGAGCGCGTGATTGCGGCGTCTTGGCGCCAGGCCCCGCGGAGGGCCTGACGCCAAGACGCCGCAATGCACACCGGCGGTGCAATGCACACCGGCGGCGGCGGTCGGACGCCGATGCCGCGGCCGGCACCCGTGGCCCGAAGTCACGGCGGAACATCAAAGAGCACGCACGTAGATGGCGTTTTGTCCTACTCTTGCCCAGAGGCTGTCGAGAGCGCGGTCCGCGTAACGGTCCCATCGCGGATCGTGGTCGGGGCTTGACCTGCCTCTGGGTGCACCCTGTATACGGGTCACTCACCTTTTGTCATCGACACGGAGGATCCGTTGGGGGGAGCGCCCGGGGCGGCGGTCACCGGCGCATCGCAAGGTGCACTCGGGGGAATCGTCAGCCGGACCCTCACCGCATCGCGGCACGGCCCCGCGGGGACGCTGCTGCGTGTTGCGGCGATGGCCGTCGCGGCCGTCGGCGCGTCATGGATCCACCGTGTCAACGACCCCGGCGTGCTCTGCCCCTTGCGGGCGCTCACCGGCATCCCGTGCCCTCTCTGCGGAGGGACGACCGTGTTCATCGAGCTCGGAGCGGGCCACCCGGCCCGTGCCCTGCTCGCGAACCCGGTGGTCCTCGCGGGCGCGATCGGCTTCGCCGTCGCGCCGCTGGGCCCGGGGCGGCGGTGGTGGGCACTCGCGCCGAGGACCCGCTCATGGGTTCTCGGAATCGCCCTCGTGGGGTCGGAGCTGTGGCAGCTCGTCCGGTTCGGTGTCCTGCCGGTTTGAGCCGGGGTGCGTCCTCGGTCAGACTTGCGGAGCCCATCGGGTCCGGCGGGCGTCACATAACCACAGGGTCAATCAATAAGGAGCAAGTGTGGGTAACCCCTACGACCCGTACGGTCAGCAGCCGGGCTACGGTCAGCAGCCGGGCTACGGTCAGCAGCCGCAGCCCGGGTACGGCCAGCAGCCCCAGCCCGGGTACGGTCAGCCGCCCGCGCAGCCGGGCTACGGCCAGCCCCCGGCGCAGCCGGGTTACGGCCAGCCCCCCGCCCAGCCCGCCGCACAGCCCGGCTACGGCCAGCCCGCCGCGCAGCCGGGGTACGGCCAGCCGCAGCCCGGGTACGGCCAGCCGGCCGCGCAGCCCGGCTACGGGCAGCCCGCGGCGGAAGTCCACCACCACCACTACGGCACCCCCGGCGGCGGCCAGCTCGCCGAGTGGGGCTCGCGCGCCGGCGCCTACCTCATCGACGGCCTGATCATCGGCGCTCCGGTCGCGGTGCTGTACATCCTCGGCATGGTCCTCGCCGCCGCCGGCGACGCCGGCGTGGCGATCGGCGGCCTCCTGATCCTCCTGGGCTACCTCGCCGCGTTCGCGGCGGGCCTGTGGCTCATCTACCAGGAGGGGACCACCGGGCAGACGATCGGCAAGCGGCAGATGAACATCCGCCTCGTCGGTGCGCAGACCGGTCAGCCGATCGGCTTCGGCATGGCCTTCCTGCGGAAGATCTGCCACGCGGCCGACAGCTTCGCGTGCTACGTCGGGTACTTCTGGCCGCTGTTCGACGACCGCAAGCAGACGTTCGCCGACAAGATCTGCAACACCCTCGTCGTCCGCCACTGAGGCGTTCGCGAGCGAGGCTGCACGAACGGGGCGTCCCCACCAGGGGCGTCCCGCTTCCGTTTCCGGGCCCGGACGGCCGCGCGGCCGGGGGCCGGGTCCCGGCTACGGGACGGGGTCGAAGGCGCTGCTGCAGGCGGCCACGAGCGCCCGCCGGACGGCGCCGTCCAGCAGCCGGAGCGCGTCGCCGCGGCGGTGCATCTGGTCGGCGGTGAGGCCCCGCTCGTCCATCCGGCGGGCCAGGTCGACGACCAGGGACAGCCGTCCGGCGAGGGCGGCGACCCGGTGCGCGCGCTGCGGGAAGCCGGGGGCCAGCAGGTGGTCGCCGCGCCCGGGGTCGCGCAGGTCGACGAGCGCGTCGGCGATCTCCGGGGGGACGCCCGCGAAGTCGTCCACGGTCAGCAGCGTCTCGGTGGCGTCGCGCATCGCGAGGGTGAGCCGCCGGTCGGCCTCCGCGAGGGACGGGACGTCCGGCAGGGCCGGCGACGCGCCGAGGGTGGTCCAGCGCACGCCGACGTAGGAGGAGCCGCGCCGGTCCTCGGCGGGGACGAGCCCGATCGCGCGGTCGCCGAGCACCGCGACGACGGCGGCCTCCGCGTCGATCGCGGCGCGGTTGAACTCGGGCGGTCCGGTGAGGCCGAGCGGGTCGCCGGGGGCGGGGAGCGCCAGCCGGAACGCGGTCAGGCCGCCGATGCGCAGGTCGCCGAGGCCGCGGCGGAGCGTCACCTCGGCCGGCTCGCCGCCGAGGATCTGCGGGCCCGCGGCCTTCTCCACCGCGTCGACCGCCTCGTCGAGGCCGACGTTGCCGGTCAGCCAGGCGTTGCCCCACGCCACCAGTGCGGTCGCTACGTCCTTGATCATTGTCGTTCCCAACACGTCCCAATGGGCATGCGATCCACCATAAGCGTTCGCCCGGCCCGTGCCACCGGACGTAAGGCAGGTCTCTCGTCGCGGTCGCCGTCGTTTCGGGAGCCGCGCGCGCCCGGCGGGCCGCGGGTCAAGCCCGCGGCTGAAGATGGGCATTTATCCGTCTTGACGGCATTGTCGCGCGGGCATCTCGGGCAGACACTCCGGACGTGATCGAAGGAGGCCGCCCATGCGGGCCCTGCTGAACTCGCTGAACGAGGACGAACTGGCGCTCGTCCGCGAGACCGACCGCGAACTCGCGACGATGGACGAGGACGGGCTCATCGACCTGCACGAACGGATCCGGCGCGCCCGGAACAAGTACGCGAAGCTGTACCGGCGCACGGCGAGCGCGCGGGTGGAGGAGTACGGCGGCCGCGGGACGGCGCGGCCGAAGAACCTGCGGAACGCGCAGCGCGCCGAGGTGTTCGAGGACGCGCTGGCCCGGGTGAGCTGGCACCTGGCGCGCGCCGCGCGGCGCAGCGCGGGCGAGCTCAAGGCCCGGCGGATCGCCGACGCGAACCCCGCCCGCGCGGCCGCCCCCGGCACCGCGCCCCCGGACGCGCCGCGGATGACCGCGCGGACCACCGCGCGGCGGCGGCCGACGAGCCAGGACGCGGCGGGGCGGCGGCAGGCCGCGGCGAGCCGGGCGAAGGGGGCCCGGCGGCAGGCCCGGCGCGACAGCGGGTGACGCCGGGCGCGCGCCGTCCCGCGGGAGGCGTCCTTCGCGGACGTCCCGCGGAATCTGTGGAAACCCGGGGGCACGCCGGCCCGGTGTATCGCATAGGTTCTTGTGCGGGAAACGGGATCACCGGATTGGAGACGAAGGCGCGCGATGACCGGCGAGGTGCTTCAACTCCGAGGAGTCGGGGTCAGGCGCGAAGGGGCGACCCTCCTTCGCGATGTGACGTGGGACGTGGGCGAGGGCGAACGGTGGGTGATCCTCGGACCGAACGGCGCGGGCAAGACGACGCTGCTGCAGATCGCGGCGTCGCTGCTGCATCCGAGCGAGGGCACCGTCGACGTCCTGGAGGAGCGGCTCGGCCGCACCGACGTGTTCGAGCTGCGCACCCGCATCGGGTTCGCGAGCACGGCGCTGGCGGAGAAGGTGCCGTCCGGTGAGACGGTCGTCGACCTGGTGCTGACCGCGTCGTACGCGATCCTCGGCCGCTGGCAGGAGGAGTACGACAGCACCGACGTCAGCCGCGCCGTCGGGCTGCTGGAGGCGCTCGGCTGCGCCGGGCTGCTGCGGCGCCGGTTCGACACCCTCTCGGAGGGCGAGCGCAAGCGCGTCCAGATCGCCCGCGCCCTGATGCCCGACCCGGAGCTGCTCCTGCTGGACGAGCCCGCCGCGGGCCTCGACCTCGGCGGCCGCGAGGACCTCGTCGCCCGGCTCGGCGGGCTCGCCGACGACCCGGCGGCGCCCACCATGGTGATGGTGACGCACCACCTCGAGGAGGTCCCCGACGGGTTCACGCACGCGCTGCTGCTGCGCGAGGGGGAGATCGTCGCGCGCGGCAAGGTCGACGAGGTGTTCACGCCCGAGCACCTGTCGGACTGCTTCGGGCTGCCGCTCGCCGTGGAGCGCCGCGACGGCCGCTGGTACGCGCGGGCCGCGCGCTGAGGCAGGTGCGGGCCGCGCGCTGAGGCAGGTGCGGGCCGCGCGCTGAGGCACGCGCGGGCCGCGCGCTGAGGCACGCGCGGGCCGTGTGCTGAGGCACGTGCGGGCCGTGTGCTGAGCCGTCCCGTCCGGGGCGGCGGCGCTCGTCCCGGGTGCCGGGTGTGTCCCCGTTTGGGGGCCCGGTGTGCGCTGCTGAGCAGGGGAGTCCCTACGATCGGGGCCTCGTGGAGTCGTCGGGCACGGGGATGGGACGGATTTGAATCTGCTGGAGGCGGCCGCGGTGTTCGCGGCCGGAGTCGCCGCCGGAGGCATCAACACGGTCGTCGGGTCCGGGTCGCTGATCACCTTCCCGACGCTGGTGACGCTCGGGTTCCCGCCGGTGGTCGCGAACGTCTCCAACAACATCGGGCTCGTGCCGGGCTCGACGACGGGCGCCTACGGGTACCGCGCGGAGCTGAAGGGGCAGCGCGGACGGCTGCTGCGGCTGGGCAGCGCGTCCCTGATCGGCGCCGTGATCGGCGGGCTGCTGCTGCTCGGCCTGCCCGCCGAGGCGTTCCAGGTGATCGTGGTCGCGCTGATCGCCGTCGCGCTCGTGCTGGTGGTGGTGCAGCCCCGGTTGCAGGCGTGGGTGAAGCGCCGCCGCGAGGCCGACGGCGGCGACCAGAGTCCGCACGGCGGGCCGCTGCTGTGGGTCGCGGTGCTGCTCGCGGGCATGTACGGCGGCTACTTCGGCGCGGCGCAGGGCATCATCCTGATCGCGATCCTCGGCATCGCGCTGGCCGACGACCTGCAGCGCGTCAACGCGGCCAAGAACGTCCTGTCGGCGATCGTGAACGGGTCGGCGGCCGTCCTGTTCATCGCGCTGTCGGTCTTCTCCGACACCGTCATCGACTGGTGGGCGGTGCTGATGATCGCGGCCGGGTCGACCGTCGGCGGGCTGCTCGGCGCGAAGGTGGGGCGCCGGATCCCGTCGCCGGCGCTGCGCGGCGTCATCGTCGCCGTCGGACTCGTCGCGATCGTGAATCTCGTGCGCTGACCTGCGCTTTTCCGGGCCTTCGGTGCCCTTCGGGAGGGTTCGCGGACGCCCCGGGCGGGTATAAGTCGAATATACGTTCGATGATCGCGGAGGTGGGCGCCGATGAAGGGCGACAGGGTGGAGATCGTGATCGACGCCGGGGGCGAGGGGACGCGGACGTACGAGGTCACGGCGACCCGCGCCGGGCGCCGCGTCGAGATCGAGACGCGGCGCGGCGTCGTGGAGGTCAGCGAGGTCACCCGCACCGGCACGCCCGTCCGCACGGCCCGGTTCATGTCCAGCCGCGTGCTGGCCCTCGTCGAGTACCCGATCGCCGACGAGACCCCCGCCGACGGCGACCCTTCGTTCTAGGGGGCTCGTTCCAGGGGCGCCGCCGGTCCCGGCGGTCAGCCCAGCGGGCGGACCTGGAGGGTGCCGTTCTCGGTCACGCGCGACTCGAACGACGGCTGCCGCCCGGTGGCCGGGCCGTGCACGACCGAGCCGTCCCGCACGCGGAACGTGCTGCCGTGCCAGGGGCAGACGACGCACAGGTCGGCGTTGTCGTCGCTGACGATGCGGCCCTGGTGCAGCGGCCCCGCGAGGTGGCTGCAGCGGTCGGCGAGGACGTGCACCTCGTCGCCGGTGCGCAGCACGAACAGGCTGATGTAGCCGAGGCTGCGGTGGACGGGCCAGCCGTCGGGCAGTTCGTCGGCCTTGCAGAGGTCGTGCCAGCCGAGCGTCACCAGGTGCGCGACCTTGTCGGCGTGGCTGGCGCCGGCGGCCTGCCGGAACGCCAGGTGGCCGCCGAGGTAGGTGCCGGCGAACAGCGCCCCCAGCCCCGCGAACCCGAGCGCGCGGCCCGCGTCGTCCCGTCCCCGGTAGCGCGCCGCGTACGACGCCGAGTACAGCGCCGTCGCGATCGTCATGGCGCCCGCGTGGACGAGCCCGACCCGCTGCTGCCCGCGGTGCAGCGCCGACCAGTCGGCGATGCCGGTGAGCACGGTCGGGACCGCGCCGGCGAGACCGACCGCGACCAGCGCCTCGGAGGCCCGCCGGGTGCCCGGCAGCAGGTCCAGCACGGCCGCCGACGTCCAGCACCCCACGGGGACGTCCGTCAGCGGCGGATGCGCCGGATGGCCGAGCTGGACGCCGTGCAGGGCGTCCTTGACCGGTCCGGGCCGCAGCACCCGCTTCACGCCGGTGGAGAGAACGCGGATCGTGCGGTCGAGCGCGCGGGCGTGCTCGATGCCCTCGGTGACGTCGGTGAGCCGTCCCGCCGCCTGCTGCCGGGACGCGCGCCGGAAGATGTTCCCCGCCCGTCGGTTCATGTCCCTCCTCGCGGCCTGTGATCGGGACGCTCGCCCTGAGGTTAGTTGTCGCGTTCTCCTGCGGCCAACCGGGGGCGGTGGGATGTCCGTGCCGTTACCCCGTGGTGAGGACTACCTACCTGGCGCGGGAACCGCTAAACCGTGGCCCGTCCGGTGCGGTGGCCCCGAACGGCTCAGGGCCGTCAGACCGGCGGGTCTGACGGCCCTGTCGGCCGGTTCCAAGGTCACGCCTTGGTGAAGGTGCTGCGGGCCCAGAGGAAGGAGGCGAGGGCGATGGCGGTGCACCAGCCGGCGGCGATGGCGGCGCTGTCGCCGATCGGGGTGCCCAGGAGGAGGCCGCGGAGGGTCTCCATGACGGGGGTGAAGGGCTGGTAGTCGGCGAACCAGCGGATGGCGGCGGGCATGGAGTCGGTGGGGACGAAGCCGCTGCCCAGGAAGGGGAGCAGGACCAGCGGCATGGGCGCGTTGCTGGCCGCTTCGGGGGTCGGCGACTTCATGCCGAGCGCGACCGCCAGCCAGGTGACGGCGAGGACGAACAGGGTGAGCAGTCCGGCCGCGGCGGCCCACTCGGCGGCGGTGGCGTTGGGGCGGAACCCGATGGCGAACGCGACCCCGACCAGGACGGCCGCGCCGAGGAGCTGCTGCACGACGCTGCCCGCCACGTGCCCCGTCAGGACGGAGGCGCGGGAGATCCGCATGGTGCGGAACCGGGCGATGATGCCCTCGGTCATGTCGGTGGCGACCATCACGGCCGTGCCGGTGGCGGCGGTCGCGGCGGCCATGAGCAGGATCCCGGGCAGCACGTAGTCGACGTACGCGTCGCGCCCGCCGCCCGCGCCGCCCAGGCCGTTGCCGAGGGTTCCGCCGAGGACGTAGACGAACAGCAGCAGGAGGATGACGGGGGTGATGATGAGCTGGACGGTCATGGCGGGGTAGCGGGCGATGCGCTTGAGCTGGCGGCGGGTCATGGTGGCCGAGTCGCGCAGGGCGAGGGCGGCGGTGCTCATCGGGCGGTCTCCTTCTGGCCGGTCAGGGTGAGGAACACGTCGTCGAGGTCGGGGGTGCGGACGCTCATCGCGGCGACGTCGATGGAGCGTTCGTCCAGCAGGGCGAGCAGCTCGCGGACGGCGCCGACGCTGCCGTCGGAGGGGATCCGGAGGGTGAGCGCCTCCGGGTCGGCGACGGCGGTGCCGAGGACGCTGCGGGCGGCGTCGAGCGGGTCCGGGCCGGCGAAGGAGAGCTCGATGTGGCCGCCGGGGATGAGCCGCTTCAGTTCGGCGGCGGTGCCCTCGGCGATCAGCCGCCCGCCGTCCAGCAGGGCGATGCGGTCGGCGAGCTGGTCGGCTTCCTCCAGGTACTGGGTGGTGAGGAAGATCGTGACGCCGTCCGCGACCAGGCCGCGGACCATCTCCCACATGGAGCGGCGGCTGCGGGGGTCCAGCCCGGTGGTCGGCTCGTCCAGGAAGATCAGCCGGGGGTCGCCGACCAGGGTCATCGCCAGGTCCAGGCGGCGCTGCATGCCGCCGGAGTAGGTGGAGGCGGGCTTGCGCGCCGCGTCCACCAGGTCGAACCGCTCCAGCAGCTCGGCCGCCCGCCGCTTGCCGTCCCGCCGCGGCAGGTGCCGCAGGTCGGCCATGAGCAGCAGGTTCTCCTCCCCGGTCAGCAGCTTGTCCACCGCCGAGTACTGGCCGGTGACCCCGATCGCCCCGCGCACGTCATCGGCCTGCCGGTCCAGGTCGAAGCCCGCGACCCGCACCCGCCCCGCGTCGGCGCGGGCGAGGGTGGACAGGATCTGCACGGTGGTCGTCTTGCCGGCGCCGTTCGGGCCCAGCAGGGAGAAGATCGTCCCTTCGGGGACGTGCAGGTCGATGCCGTCCAGCACGACCTTCTCGCCGTTCTTGTCTCGGTAGGACTTGCGCAGCCCTTCGGCCGCGATCGCCTGGTTCGTCATGGGGGACACCTCCGGGGTGCTGGTCGGTCGGGGGTCAGAGGCTGCGGGCGGTGATGTCGCCGTGGTCGGTGGTCGCGCGGATCTCCAGCGCGGCGGTGCCGTCGTTCCTGAGGGCGTTGCCGACCCGGCCGCGGCCGGTCCGGGCGTCCAGGGCGGCCGAGACGCCGGCGGCCGCGGCCACCGAGATGTCGCCGGACCGGGTGGACAGCGTGACCGCGCCGCCGGTGGCCTCGGCGATGCGGATGTCGCCGCGCTGGGTGCTGATCTGCGCGGGGCCGTCCAGCCGGACGACCTCGACGTCGCCGTCGAGCGCGGTGAGGCGCACGCCCGCCGCCTCGTCGATCTTGATCCGGCCGTGCGCGCCGTCGAAGGCGACCTCGCCCAGCCGGCCCACCGCCCGGAACTCCGCGGCGGCGGCGCGGGCCTCGACCCGCGAGCCGGCGGGGAGCTTCACCGTGATCTCCACGGCCCCGGACCGGCCGAAGTAGCGGTTCCCGGCCTCCGGGGCCCGCACCCGCAGGACGCCGTCGGCGAACTCGACCGCGGTCTGCTCGGCCGCCGTCACGTCCCGCCCCTTGGCGGGGTCGGCGGGGCGGACCTCGACCTGGGTGTCGCTCCGGTCGGCGGCGATCATCTGCACCCGCCCGGCCGGGACGTCGACGACGGTCGCGATCGGGGCGGGGGTCTGGAACGTGTTCATTCTTGTCTCCTTCAGGCGCTTCGCCTTGCGGCTCGCTGCTTGTTTCCGGCAACGCAAAAGCTACGTTGCCTTCACCATCTTGGCAACAAGATCTTTGCATTGAAGTGATGAAACCCCAGGTCAAGCTATGGAATTCGTTGCATTGGCTACTGTTTAGAATGCAACACGCGGCGCCGTTGCGTTGCAATAGGGTGTCGGCGAACGCTAGGGTGAGGGCATCGGAACGACGCGAAGGAGGCCGGATGCCGGGAGGCAGGCTCACCCAGCAGGACCGCCAGCAGATCGCGCTCGGGCTGGCCGACGGCCTCGCCTACGCCGAGATCGCCCGCCGGCTCGACCGGCCCACCTCCACGATCACGCGCGAGGTGATGCGCAACGGCGGGCCCGCCGGGTACCGCGCCGACCTGGCCCACCGCGCGACCGAGCGCCGCGCCCGGCAGCGCAGGCCCGCCGCGAGCAGGGGGACCGGGACGGCCGCGCGGGCGGACGGGCGCGACGCCGAGGCCCTGCGGGAGTACGAGGAGAGGTTCACCGACGTCCTCATGGCGTCGGGCCTGTCCAACAAGATGATGGCCCGGGTGCTGGTCTGCCTCTACACCACCGATTCCGGCAGCCTCACCGCCGCCGAACTCGTCGAGCGGCTGCAGGTCAGCCCGGCGTCCATCTCCAAGACGGTCAAGTACCTGGAGAGCCAGGACCTCGTCCGCCGCACGCGGGACGAGGGGCGCCGCGAGCGCTACGTCGTCGACGACGAGATCTGGTACCAGTCGATGGTCGGCAGCGCACGGTCCCTCATGGCGCTCGTGGAGGTCGCGCGGCAGGGGCCGCCCGTCCTCGGCCCCGACACCCCCGCCGCCGCCCGGCTGGAGAGCATCGCCCGGTTCGTCGACTTCGTCGGCGAGAGCATCCTCCGCGCCGCCGAGCAGGCCCGCGAGGTCCTCTACGTCAACACGGAGAGGACCGCCTCGGCCGGCGCCGACCCCGGCGCCGAGGGCACGGAGGGTACGGAGGGCGGGCGGCCGTCGTCCTGAGCCCGGGCGCCCGCCCGGCGGGGGTCAGCCGACGCGCTCCAGCGTGACCGGCACGCCGTTGAGCACCGCGGTGCCCGACGGCGGGTCGATCTCCCGCTCGTCGGTGACGGCGTTGACGTTGACGCCCGGGTTCCGCCGCGCGACGCCCGTCCGGGTGCCGGGACGGTCGTGGCCCCAGCCGTGCGGGAGGCTGACGACGCCCGGCATGATCGTGTCGGTCGGTTCGGCGACCGCCTCGACCGAGCCCGCCCGCGACGTCACCCGGACGCCGTCGCCCGCGGCGACGCCGAGCCGGGCGGCGTCGTCCGGGTGCAGGTGCAGCGTGCAGGTGTTGGAGCCGCGGACCAGTTCGGGGACGTTGTGCAGCCAGCTGTTGTTGGACCGCAGGTGGCGGCGGCCGATCAGGACGGTGCCGGTGTGCGGTCCGCCGTCCAGCGCGGCGCGGAGCCGGTCGACGTCGGCGGCGAGCGCCGGCGGGCACAGCTCGACCCGCCCGGACTCCGTGCACAGCACCTCGCCGATGCGGGGTTCGAGGGCGCCGAGGTCGATGCCGTGCGGGTGGTCGGTGCGCAGCCGGTCGAGGGTGAGGCCGCCGGGGACGGCGCCGAACGCGTCGCCGTACGGGCCGAGCCGCAGCATCATGTCCAGCCGCCGCTCGGTCGGGGTGCCGGAGCCGGCGAGCATCGCCCGCATCTCCTCGGGGTCGCGGCCGCGCACCGGCGACCCCGGGTGCGCGGCGGCCTTCGCCAGCGTCGACGCGATGACCGCGTCGTCGAGGGCGGCGACGTCGCCGTCCGCCCCGGACGCGAGCAGCGCGAGCCGCCCGATGATCTCCGCCTCGCTCGGCCGCCCGTCCAGCGGCACCGCGGGCGGCGAGTAGCGGGCGTAGTTCCGGACGGCGAGCGCGGCGAGCGAGATGTCGTAGTGCGGCGTCTGGACGGGCCGGGGCGGCGGCAGGACGACGCTCGCGTGCCGGGTCGTCTCGTTCAGGTACGGGTCGACCGACACCATGAACTCGAGGTCGGCGAACGCGCGGTCGAGCCGCGCGGAGTTCGGCGCGGACAGCGCCGGGTTCCCGCCGATCGTCACCAGCGCCCGCACCCGGCCCTCGCCGGGCGTGTCGATCTCGTCGGCGAGCGTGGCGATCGGCAGTTCGCCGTTCACCTCGGGCAGGCCGTGGACGCGGCTGCGCCACCGCCCGGTCGTGAACGGCTTGCGCCGCCGGTACGCGGGGACGTGCGCGGCCTTCGGGAACATCGCGCCGCCGGGGCGGTCGAGGTTGCCGGTGAGGACGTTGAGGGCGTCGACGAGCCAGCTGTTCAGCGTCCCGAACGCCTGCGTGGTGGTGCCCATGCGCCCGTAGACGGCGGCGCGCGGCGCGGCGGCCAGCTCGCGGGCGGTCCGCCGGACGGTGTCGGCGGGGACGCCGGTGGCGTCCGCGACCCGTTCGGGCGCGAAGTCGGCGGCGAGGGCGCGCAGGTCGTCGAGGCCGTTGACGCGGGGGCCGTCCGGGCCGTCCGGGAGGCCGGTCACGAGGTCCTCGGCGAACAGGGTGTGGACGAGCGCGATGAGGAAGAACGCGTCGGTGCCGGGGCGGATGAACAGGTGCTCGTCGGCGAGCGCGGCCGTCCGGGTGCGGCGCGGGTCGACGACGGTGACCTTGCCGCCGCGCGCCCTGATCGCCTTGAGGCGGCCGGGGAAGTCGGGTGCCGAGCAGACGCTCCCGTTCGATTCGAGGGGGTTCGCGCCCAGCATCAGCAGGTGGTCGGTGCGGTCGAGGTCGGGCACGGGGATCGCGAGGGGGTCGCCGAACAGGTGGCCGCAGGAGACGTGCTTCGGCATCTGGTCGGCGGTGCTCGCCGAGTAGAGGTTCCGCGTGCCGAGGGCCTTGACGAGCGCGCCGACGTACAGCGGCCCGGCGACCGAGTGGGCCGTCGGGTTCCCGAAGTAGACCGCGACGGCGTCGCGGCCGTGCCGCTCGACCACCTCGGCGAGCCCGGCGCGGACCGCCTCGAACGCCTCGTCCCAGCTCACCGCGACGTGCTCGGACCCCTTGCGGACGAGCGGTTCAGCGAGCCGGTCGGGGTCGCCGTCGAGGCTGCCGAGGGTGGCGCCCTTGGGGCAGATGAACCCCTTGCTGAACGGGTCGTGCTCGTCGCCGCGGACGCGGGTGACGCGGCCCGAGCCGTCCAGGGTGAGCTCGAGACCGCAGAGGGCCTCGCAGAGCGGACAGGTGCGGAAAGCCGTGCGGTCGCCCATCGGGACATCCCCTAACCGAACCGGAATCGGTTTCTCATGATGCCGCGTGTTCGGGCGGAGCGCCATGACTCGGGATGTAATCGATGTCCCCGGAACCCCGATCGGTGAGCGGACACAACACGGTTATGAACCCGCACACCCCCACGGACGCCGAGCTGTGGCGGCGCGCCCGCGACGGGGACGAGCACGCCTTCGCGGCGCTGTTCGACCGGCACGCGCGCACCGTCTACAACTACTGCTTCCGCCGGACGGCGAGCTGGTCGGAGGCGGAGGACCTGACCTCCGTCGTCTTCCTGGAGACCTGGCGCCGCCGCGCGCAGGTGGACGCGCCGTCCGGCTCGCTGCTGCCCTGGCTGTACGGCGTGGCGACGAACGTGCTGCGCAACCACCGGCGGAGCCTGCGGCGGCACCGGGACGCCCTCGCGCGCGTCCCCGCGCCCGCGGCGGCCCCCGACGGCGCGGACGCGGCGGCGGAGCGGCTGGACGCCGAACGCCGGATGCGCGCGGTCATGGGCGCGATCGGGAAGCTGCCCCGCGGGCAGCGGGAGGTGCTCGTGCTCTGCGTGTGGGAGGGGCTCGACTACGCGGAGGCCGCGACGGCGCTGGGCGTCCCGGTCGGCACCGTCCGGTCCCGGCTGGCGCGGGCGCGGGCGCGGCTCCGCGCCGACGCCCCGGCCCCGCCGGACCCGGCGGACCCGCCGGGCCCCGGGGGCGGTGCGGGAGAGCCGTCCGTCCGCAGCCTTCCGGAGGAGGCCACATGACCGACCTCGCACCGCCGCCGCGCCGCGACCTGCCGCCCGACCGGCACGAGCTGCGCCGCGCGCACCTGCTGACCGAGCTGGTCCCGCCGGCCGCCGCACCGCGCCGCGCGTCCCGCGCCCGCGCCGCCGCCACCGCGGTCGCGGCG
Organism: Actinomadura sp. WAC 06369; assembly: GCF_003947565.1. NCBI lineage: Bacteria > Bacillati > Actinomycetota > Actinomycetes > Streptosporangiales > Thermomonosporaceae > Actinomadura > Actinomadura sp. WAC 06369. The sequence continues at coordinate 64,622 of NZ_QHJN01000015.1, forward strand.
CTCGGGCTGGCCTTCGGGACGGCCCTCGCGATCGCCGTCGCGCCCGGGGCCGGCCCGCGGCCCGGGCCGTCCGGCCCGCCCCCCATGGCGAACGCCGCGGCGGTGGACGTCCTGAACCGGGCGTCCCGCGCCGCCGCCGCCGGGCCCGTCCTGCACCCGCGTCCCGACCAGTTCTTCTACTTCGAGTCGAAGCAGTACCAGGACGGGACGACCGAGCTGCGGCGCGCGTGGTTCCCGGTCGACACCCGCAGCGCCGGGCTGGTCCGCAACTCCGAGACCGAGGACGGCATGTGGGTGTGCGAGGGCAACGAGGCGTGGCAGGAGCGGGAGACCGCGGCGGGCGCCGTCGGGCGGCCCGTTCCGGTCGACCTCGCGAACCCGCCGGCGGACTGCGGCAACCGGGACGTCCGGGTGCGCGGCCTGCCGTCCGACGCCGCGGAGATGCGCCGCTGGCTCTACCGGAACTCCGACGGCGACAACCCGCCGGACGTCCAGGCGTTCGTCACGGTCGGGGACACGATCCGGGAGCGCTACGTCCCGCCGGAGACGCTGTCGGTGCTCTTCGCGGCGGCGGCCCGGATCCCCGGTGTCACCGTGGCCCGCGGCGTGACGGACCCGGCCGGCCGGACGGGCGTCGCCGTGGGGCTGACGTGGCGGGGCGTCCGGCACGAGCTGATCTTCGACGCCGGGACGTACGCGTTCCTCGGCGAGCGCCAGGTCGTCGGCACGGCGAGCACCCGGCGCCCGGAGGACGCGCCCGGCGAGCCCGGCGAGGTGCTCTACGCGTCGGCCGAGCTCCGCACGGCGGTGACCGACCGGGCCGGGCAGATCCCGGAATAGCAGGGCAAGGAAAGGGGCGGCCCCGAACGGGGCCGCCCCTGGCTCACTGTCCGGGAAGGGTCAGGAGCCGTTGACGCCGAGGCCCTGCGCGACGCGGTCGCCCAGGTCCTTCTGGACGTTGCGCCAGTACTCGACCACGCGCTTCTTCATGTCGCTCGTGACCTCCGGCGCGTTCGCGTGCAGGAGGATGTTGTGCACCATGTGGTCGCGGTCGGTCTCGCCGAGGACCTTCTCCCACAGGGCGCGCGGCTGCACGAAGTCGTCGTCCTCGCTGTGCAGCCGGTAGGCGCTGCGGACGATCTCGCCCGCGACCTCGTAGCTCTCGCCCTTCCACAGCTCCGGGTCCGCCTGCGGCCCGCCGACCGAGTTCGGCGCGTACACCGGGTCGCCGGAGTTGTAGAACGCCATCGCGCCGTCCTTGTTGTAGCTGTGGACGGGCGAGTGCGGGCGGTTCACCGGAAGGTGCAGGTAGTTCGCGCCGATCCGGTAGCGGTGGGCGTCCGGGTAGGAGAACAGCCGGCCCTGCAGCATCTTGTCGGGGGACGGGCCGATGCCGGGGACGAAGTTGGCGGGCTCGAACGCGGCCTGCTCGATCTCGGCGAAGTAGTTCTCCGGGTTCCGGTTCAGCGTCCACTTCCCGATGGTGATCAGCGGGTAGTCGCCGTGCGGCCACACCTTGGTGAGGTCGAACGGGTTGAACCGGTAGTCGGCCGCGTCCTCGAACGGCATGATCTGCACCTGCACCGTCCAGGACGGGTGGTCGCCGCGCTGGATCGCGGTGTACAGGTCGCGGATGTGGACGTCCGGGTCCTGCGCGTCGGCCTCTTCGGCGGTGAAGTTCTTGATGCCCTGGTCGGTCTTGAAGTGGTACTTCACCCAGAACTTCTCACCGGCGGCGTTGTACCAGAGGAACGTGTGCGAGCCGTACCCGTTCATGTGCCGCCACGACGCGGGCGTCCCGCGGTCGGTCATCAGCCAGGACACCTGGTGCGCCGACTCGGGCGAGAGCGTCCAGAAGTCCCACTGCATGTTGTTGTCGCGCAGGTGGTTGTCGGCGCGGCGCTTCTGCGAGTGGATGAAGTCGGAGAACTTCTGCGGGTCCCGGATGAAGAAGACCGGGGTGTTGTTGCCGACGAGGTCGTAGTTGCCCTCCTCGGTGTAGAACTTGATCGAGAAGCCGCGCGGGTCGCGGCCCGCGTCGGCCGAGCCGAGCTCGCCCGCGACGGAGCTGAACCGCACCAGCGACTCGGTGCGGGCGCCCTTCTGGAAGAGCTTGGCGCGGGTGAACTGGCTGACGTCCTCGGTGATCTCCAGAACGCCGTACGCGCCGCCGCCCTTGGCATGGACGACGCGCTCGGGGACGCGCTCGCGGTTGAAGTGCGCCATCTTCTGGATGAGGTAGTGGTCCTGCAGCAGCAGGGGGCCGTTCGGGCCGACGGACTGGGAGTGCGCGTCGCTGGGCGCGGGGATCCCGGCGTCGGTGGTGGTGGTCGGCCTCTCGGACATGGGCGCGGTTCCTCTCTGGTGCGTGCTGCTCTGGTGCGTGTTGCTCTGGTGCGTGCTGTTCTGGTGCGTCGTGGCGTGGGAAGTCGTGCTCATCGGGGGCCGGGACGGCAGGCGGGGCACAGGCCCCAGAACGTGACGTCCGCCTCGTCGACGAGGAATCCGGAGTCGTCGACGGGCTCCAGGCAGGGCGGGTGCCCCACGGCGCAGTCGACGTCCCGGACGGTGCCGCACCGGCGGCAGACGAGGTGGTGGTGGTTGTCGCCGATGCGGCCCTCGAACCGGGCGGGGCTGCCGGCCGGCTCGATCCGGCGCACCAGCCCGGCCGCGGTCATCGCGTGCAGGGCCTCGTAGACGGCCTGCAGCGAGACGCGGCCCACGCGCTCGCGGACCCCTGCGGCGACGGCGTCGACGCCGAGGTGGTTCCCGGCGCGGACGGTCTCCAGGATCGCGACCCGGGCCGCCGTCACGCGCAGCCCGGCGCCGCGCAGCTCGGCGGCGGCGTTCGGCGTCTCGGTGGCGGTCATGCGTCCCAACGTACCCTCACAAACACGAATGATTCAAGAAAACGAATCGTACAGGCTTAGTGGGGCGGTGGTCGCGCGACGATGTGTGGGCGTTGTCTCACCTGCATCACCTTTTCGTCGAAACCGCAGGTCGCGGGGCATCGCACTGCCGGCCGCATGGCATGCTCGTCCCGTCACGGGAGCCCGAGCGGAGGCCGGTCCATGAACAAGGTGCGCGGGAACATGCGGCGGAGCAGGATCGCGGCGGCGGCCGCGGCCGGCGGGATGCTCCTCGCCTCGGCGGCATGCGGGCTGACGGGCGGCGACACGCCCCCGGCCGCGGGCGCCACCTCCCCGGCGGGCTCGACGCCGCCCGCCCCGCCGCCGAGCCCGTCCGAACCGGCGAAGGAGCCGATCGTGCTGGCGTTCGCGGGCGACAGCAACTTCGAGGCCCAGCTCCGCCCCCGCCTCGCGAAGCCGAAGACGGCGTTCGGGCCGACCGCGGCGACCCTCCGCAAGGCCGACCTCGCGATGGTGAACCTGGAGACGGCGATCACCGAGGGCGGGACGAAGGCCCCGAAGACGTACGCGTTCCGCGCCCCCGCCTCGGCGTTCACCGCGCTGAAGGCCGCCGGGGTGGACGTGACGTCCATGGCGAACAACCACGGCATGGACTACGGGGTGTCCGGGCTGCGCGACTCCATGGCGGCGATCAAGAAGAGCCGCTTCCCCACCGTGGGGATCGGGATGAACGCCGCCGAGGCGTACAAGCCGTACCGGACGACGGTGAAGGGCAACAAGATCGCGATCGTCGGCGCCACCCAGGTGCTCGACGACAACCTCATCGAGGCGTGGACGGCGACCGACACCAAGCCCGGACTCGCCTCCGCCAAGAACGTCCCCCGGATGGTGCAGGCGGTGAAGGAGGCCGCGGAGGGCTCCGACCTGGTCATCGTCCACGTGCACTGGGGGCAGGAGCTCAACCCCTGCCCGCTGCCGCGCCAGAAGACGCTCGCCCAGGAGCTCACCGCCGCCGGCGCCGACATCATCGTCGGCGGCCACGCGCACATCCCGCTGGGCGGCGGCTACATGGACAACGGCGCCTACATCCACTACGGCATGGGGAACTTCCTGTTCGCCTCGGCCCGCGGCCAGAGCGCGCGCTCCGGCATCCTGGCGCTGCGCGTCGAGAACGGCAAGGTCACGAAGGACAAGTGGATGCCCGTCAGCATCCAGGGCGGCGTCCCGATCCCGCTCAAGGGCGCCGCGGCGAAGGCCGAGGTGAAGCGCTGGAACGGCCTGCGCGAGTGCACCGGCCTGAACGCGAAGCCGACCGCCGCCCCCTGACCGCAGGGCCCGCGGTCCGGCGGGGCGACCGGTGGGTAGTGTCGCTCGCACCTGGTCAGCGATTCGAGTACGGAGGTGCGGCATGCACGCGTTCCGGAAGGCCGTGGAGGCGGGCGACGTCGACGGCGCGATCGCGCTGCTGGCCGACGACGTCGTGTTCGTCAGCCCGGTCGCGCACAAGCCCTACGAGGGCAAGGCGATCACGGCCGCGATCCTGCGGGGCGTCTTCCGCGTGTTCGAGGACTTCCGGTACGTGGGCGAGCTGGAGGGCGCGGACGGCCGGGAGCACGCGCTCGTGTTCAAGACCCGCGTCGGCGACCGGGACCTGGACGGCTGCGACTTCCTCCGGCTCGACGACCAGGGGAAGATCGCCGAGTTCATGGTGATGGTGCGGCCGCTGTCGGGCGCGAACGCCCTCGCCGAGGCGATGGGCGCCCAGTTCGACCGCATCGAGCGCGAGGCGCTCGGCGGCTGACCCCGCCCGCCCCGGCGGGGCTCCCCCGCACGGGCGAGGGGCCGGGTACCCGCGAGGGACGTGCCCGCAGGGGCGCGGTCGCGAGCATGGAGGCGTCCTGACCAGCACCTCTGGAGGCCGCCATGACCGTCACCGCCCAGCCCGCCGCCCGCCCCGGCGCGGGCGCGCCCAGCCGCCCCGGCACCGCCCGGCCCGTGCCGCGATGGGCCGAACGGGTCGCGCACCTCGTGCCGCTGACCGTCCTGCCGTCCGGGCTGTGGCGGGTCGCGCTCGGCCTCGGCGTGCCGCTCGGCTTCGCCGAGGGCAGCGACATGACGGACTTCCCGCACCCGATCGGCACCCCGTACGTGTTCGCGCTGAGCCTCCTGTCCGAGTGCCTCGCGCTACTCACGCTCGGCCTGGTGCGGCCGTGGGGCGAGGTGTTCCCCCGGTGGATCCCGCTGGTCGGCGGGCGCCGCGTGCCGGTGGCGTTCGCGGTCGGCGCGGCGTCGCTCGGCGCGGTCGCGGTGACGCTGATCGGGTTCGCGGCGGCCGCGAACTGGTCGGACGCGATGGCGGCGCCGGAGGCCCCGGAGGGCGCCGCGGCCTGGGTGATGACGCTCGCGTACGCGCCGTTCCTCGCCTGGGGGCCGCTGCTCGCGGTCGTCACCGCCCACTACTTCATGCGCCGCGTCCGGGACGGCGCGGCCGGCGGGGACGCGTGACGGCGGTCGGTTCGGGGGCGAGGCGGCCGGCGACGACGACGCCGTACAGCAGGTGGTCGAGCGCGACGAGCGCCCGCCAGACGCCGTGGCGGTGCGGGGAGTGCTCGACGCCGAGGGCGGGACCCACGACCAGCTCGTAGCCGAGCCAGACCGCCAGCCCGTACGCCGGGCCGGACAGGCGGTGGCCGCGGACCCGGTCCGGCAGCAGGCCGAAAAGCGCGCCGCCGCCCGCCCCGTAAACCCAATGGAACACTTCGGTCAACGCTTCGCGCTGCCGTTCCGGCAGTTTCCTGACCACTACCGGGGCCTGCTCTTCCACAATGGCCGCAGGCGGGCTCGTCTGCCGCGGCACGGCCGCCGCCGTGACGGTGCGCAGCCCCGTCATCGCCATCGCCCCCACCGCGCCGCGGGCGGCCGCCCGCACGGTGTCCCCGTGCCGCTGCCTGCGCCTTCGCATCCCAGCCCCCGCCGATCGCCGCGTTCCGCGCACCGCGATTACAGCACGGCCGCGCGCCGGACCGGTAGGTGACGCCGTCACTTATCGGCGGGCGCCACTTACCTGGACCGGCGGCCCGTTGATAGACCCGAAAAAGGACGCACGGGGCGTTCCGGTAAGGGGAGAGAGGCGATGGCGGCGACCGGTTTCGAAAGCGTTCGGGCGGTGGCCGACGCCATTCTGTACGAGGGCTACCTGCTGTACCCGTACCGCCGCTCGTCCGGCAAGAACCGGGTCCGCTGGCAGTTCGGGGTGCTCGCGCCGCGCTCGTGGGCGGACGCGCACGGGCTCGACGACACGGGCGTCGCCGGGTCCGCCGAGTCGTGGTGGCAGCAGACCGAATGCCTGCTGGAGGCCCCCGGCGACGCCGCGATCACCTGCCGGCTGCGGTTCCTGCGGATCCAGCGCAGGACGGTCGAGCGCCGCCGCCCCGACGGGACGTTCGAGGACGTCGCCGCGCTCGGCCCGCACGTCCCGTTCGACGAGGCGGTCCCGCACGAGTTCGACGTCGCCGCGCCGCTGGCCGACCTGCTCGCGGGCGAGCGGCGGTTCACCGTCCGGGCCCCGGCGGGCGAGGAGCACGAGGACGTCGAGGGCGGCCGGGTCGTCCGGCGCCGCCTCGACGTCGACGCGACCGTGACGATGTCCGCGTCCCGCCGCGACGCGCCGTTCCCGCTGCACCGGCTGCGGATCCGGGTCGAGAACGGGCACACCGCCGACCGGGCCGCCGCGTCCCGCGACGAGGCGCTGCGCTGGTCGATGCTCGCCGCGCACACGATGGTCGCGACCGTCGACGGGGCGTTCGTGTCGCTGCTGGACCCGCCGCGGTGGGCCGAGCACGCCGCCCGCGAGTGCGTGAACGTGCACGCGTTCCCGGTGCTCGCCGGGCCCGAGGGCGAGCGCGGGCTCGTCCTGTCGGCGCCGATCCTGCTGTACGACCACCCGCGGATCGCGCCGGAGAGCCCCGGCGACCTGCACGACGCGACGGAGATCGACGAGATCCTGTCGCTGCGGACGATGACGCTGACCGACGCGGAGAAGCGGGAGGCGCGGGCCACCGACGCCCGCGCCGCCGCGATCCTCGACCGGGTCGACGCGATGCCGGACGAGGTGTTCGAGCGGCTGCACGGCGCCGTCCGGTCCCTGGGCCCGCTCCCGGAGGCGGCGGACGCCCCGGCGGACGATCCGGCGGACGGCGGGACGGTGCTGGTGGACGGCGTCGCGGTCGGGCGCGGCAGCCGGGTGCGGCTGCGGCCGCGGCCGCACGGCACGGACCCGCAGGACCGCTTCCTCGACGGCCGCACCGCGACCGTGGAGGCCGTCCTCACCGACGTCGACGACGCCCGCCACCTCGCGGTCTCCCTGGAGGAGGACCCCGCCTCCGAGCTGAACCGCTGGTACGGGCGGTTCCGGTACTTCGCGCCCGATGAGGTGGAGCCCCTCACCGACGAGCCCCTGGCGGACGAGCCGCTCGCGGATGAGGGGAGCGCGCGGTGACGCGGACGCGCCGGGTGCTCGTGGCGGGCATCGGCAACATCTTCCTGGGCGACGACGGCTTCGGCGTCGAGGTCGTCCGGCGGCTGGACGCGCCGGGCCTGCCGGAGAACGTGGACGTCGCCGACTACGGCATCCGCGGCGTCCACCTCGCCTACGAACTGCTCGACGGCCGCCACGACACGCTGATCATGGTGGACGCCGTCCCGCTGGACGGCGCGCGGCCCGGGGAGCTGGCCGTCCTGGACGCGACCGGCGCCGGCGCCGACCCGGACGGCGCGGACGACGACGGCCCGTTCGGCGTGCCCCCGGTGGACGGCCACGGCATGCATCCCCTCGCGGTGCTGCGGCTGCTGCACCGGCTCGGCGGCCGGGTGGGGCGCGTGCTCGTCGTCGGGTGCCGGCCCGCGGACGTCGGGGAGCGGATGGGGCTGTCCGCTCCGGTGACCGCCGCGCTGGACGAGGCCGTCCGGCTGGTGGGGCGGCTCGCCCGCGAGGAGGCCGCGCGGACGTCCGAGCGGCCCGACCACACGGCCCACATCCGCAGGACCGATACGGAGGCGACCAGTGCATGAAATGGGAATGTGCGACGCGATCGTGGACGCCGCGCGCAGGCGCGCCAGGGGGCGCCCGGTGAGCGGCGTCCGGGTGCGCGTCGGCGGCCATCCCGTCGACCCGGACGTCATCGACCAGGGGTTCCGGCTGGCGGCCGAGGGCACCGAGATCGAGGGCGCGCGCATCGACCTGGTCATGGAGCCGCTGTCGGTGCACTGCCGGGACTGCGGCGGCACGACGCCCGTCGGGTCGGCGGCGCAGCTCGCCGCGTGCCCGGTGTGCGGCGGCGTGGACGTCGAGACGCGGGGCCGCGACGACGTGGTCCTGGAGTCGATCACCGTCGCGGCGGACGCGCCGGACGCCGCGCCCGAGCCCGAACCGGAGCGGGGGAGCGCGTGATGGCGATGGACGCGATCGACCTGCTCAAGCACGACCACCGGATGGTCGAGCAGCTCTTCCGCGACTTCCACGCGGCGGCGTCCGCGACGCAGCGCAACGGCGTCGTCGACATCCTCGTGCGCGAGCTGTCCAAGCACGCCGCCGTCGAGGAGCTGATCTTCTACCCGTTCGCGGCGAAGGCGCTGCGGGACGAGTCGCTGGTGCGGCGGCACCTGGACGAGCACATGGCGGTGAAGGAGGCGCTGGCCGAGCTGGACGCCCTGGCGCGGTCGGACGGCCGGGCCGGCGGGCGCGCGGAGGAGCTGATCGAGCTGCTCCGCCGCGACGTCGAGGAGCACCTGGAGGACGAGGAGGGCGTGCTGATGCCGCGCCTCCGCGAGGCGGTGGACGAGACGGCGCTGCGGGACCTCGGGCGGACGCTGGAGAAGGCGAAGGGGACGGCGCCGACGCGCCCGCACCCGCACGCCCCGGACCGTCCGCCGGGGCTCACGGTGGCGGCCCCGGTGGCCGCCGCCTACGACCGGATGCGCGACCGGGCGCAAGGGAGGCCACGGACATGACGCAGACGCGCGAGCGGGGCGGGACCACGGCCCCGGACGGGTTCGACGAGATCCACATCCTGTGGATATCCGAGGGGATGAGCTGCGACGGCGACACGGTGTCGGTGACGGCCTCGTCCCAGCCGGCGATCGAGGACGTCGTCAACGGGGTGATCCCGGGCCTGCCGAAGGTGAACCTGCACAACAAGGTGCTGTCGCCGACGCTCGGCGGCGAGGAGTTCCTCGCGGCGTTCCGGGCCGCGGCGCGCGGCGAGCTGGAGCCGTTCATCCTCGTCATCGAGGGGTCGATCCCGAACGAGAAGATCAACGGGGACGGCTACTGGACGTCGTTCGGCAACGACCCGGACACCGGCGAGCCGATGACGCTGAACACGTGGATCGACATGCTCGCGCCCCGCGCGTGGGCGGTCGTCGCGGCCGGGACGTGCGCGACGTACGGCGGGATCCACGCGATGGCGGGCAACCCGACCGGCTGCATGGGCCTCGCCGACTACCTCGGGTGGGACTTCCGGTCGGCGGGGGCGCTGCCGATCGTGAACATCCCCGGCTGCCCGGTGCAGCCGGAGAACTTCATGGAGACCCTGACCTGGGTGCTGTACCACGCGGCGGGCGCCGCGCCGCCGCCCCCGCTGGACGACATGCTGCGCCCGCAGTGGCTGTTCGGCAAGACGGTCCACGAGGGCTGCGACCGCGCCGCGTACTACGAGCAGGCCGACTTCGGCCGGGACTACAACTCGCCGAAGTGCCAGGTGAAGATCGGCTGCTGGGGCCCGGTGGTGAACTGCAACGTCACCAAGCGCGGCTGGATGAACGGGGTCGGCGGCTGCCCGAACGTCGGCGGCATCTGCATCGCCTGCACGATGCCGGGCTTCCCGGACAAGTTCATGCCGTTCATGGACCAGCCGCCCGGCGGCAGCCTCTCCTCGATGCTGATCAGGCCGTACGGGGGCTTCATCCGCCGGATGCGCGGGATCACCAACCGCACCGCGAACCGGGAACCGCGGTGGCACCACAACAAGGACGTGCTGACCAGCGGCTACGACCCGCGCTACCGCCCGTAGCGCCGCCCGCGACACCGGAAAGAGGGAACGACCCATGGCGCACACCGCGCAGACGAAGCCGGCGCCGGCCGGGGCGACGGGATCCGAGCAGCTCGTCGAGATGTCCTGGGACCCGATCACCCGCATCATCGGCAACCTCGGCATCTACACGAAGATCGACTTCGCGAACCGGCGGGTGGCCGAGTGCCACAGCACGTCCTCGCTGTTCCGCGGCTACTCGGTCTTCATGAAGGGCAAGGACCCGCGGGACGCCGGGTTCATCACCTCCCGCATCTGCGGGATCTGCGGCGACAACCACACGACGTGCTCGGTGTACGCGCAGAACATGGCGTACGGCATCAAGACCCCGCCGCTGGGCGAGCTGATCCTGAACCTCGGCGAGGCCGCCGAGTACATGTTCGACCACACGATCTTCCAGGACAACCTCGTCTTCGTCGACTACTGCGAGGCGATGGTCAAGGACACGAACCCGAGCGTGCTGCGGCGGGCCCGGGAGACCGAGGCGCCGAACGCCGGGATCCACGGGTACCGGACGATCGGCGACATCATGGCGGCGTTCAACCCGTTCGAGGGCGCCCTCTACAAGGAGGCCCTCAAGGTCAGCCGCGTCACCCGCGAGATGTTCTGCCTGATGGAGGGCCGGCACGTCCACCCGTCCACGGTGTATCCGGGCGGCGTCGGGACGATGCCGGAGCCGAGCCTCTTCACCGACTACCTCAGCCGGCTGATCGGGGTCGTCGACTTCGTGAAGCGGGCCGTCGCGATGAACGACGACGTGTTCGACTTCTTCTACGAGGCCCTGCCCGGCTACGAGGAGGTCGGCCGCCGCCGCGTCCTGCTCGGCTGCTGGGGCGCGTTCCAGAACCCCGAGGTCGTCGACTACAAGTACGAGAACATGGAGCGCTGGGGCCGCGCGATGTACGTGACGCCCGGCATCGTCGTGGACGGCGAGCTGCTGACCACGAACCTCGTCGACATCAACCTCGGCATCCGCATTCTGCTGGGCAGCTCCTACTACGACGACTGGGTGAACGAGGACCCGTTCGTCACCCACGACCCGCTCGGCAACCCGGTCGACATGCGGCACCCCTGGAACCAGACGACGCTCCCGGCGCCGCGGAAGCGCGACTTCGACGACAAGTACAGCTGGGTGATGAGCCCGCGCTGGTTCGACAAGAACACCGGCGACCACCTGGCGCTCGACACCGGCGGCGGCCCGTTCGCCCGGCTCTACACGACGGCGCTCGCCGGGCTCGTCGACACCCCGTACGTGAAGTCGACCGGGCAGAGCGTGCAGATCAGCCTGCCGAAGGGCGAGTCGCTGCCCGAGACGACCCTCGAATGGCGGATCCCGCCGTGGTCGAACGCCATCGAGCGGAACCGCGCGCGCGTGTACTTCGTGGCGTACGCCGCCGCGATGGCCGTCCAGTTCGTCGAGGAGGCGCTGCAGCGCGTCCGGGCGGGCGACACCAAGGTGTTCGAGGACTTCGACGTGCCGGACGAGGCGATCGGCTGCGGCTTCCACGAGGCGGTCCGCGGCGTCCTGTCCCACCACATGGTGATCCAGAAGGGCAAGATCGCGAACTACCACCCGTACCCGCCGACGCCGTGGAACGGCAGCCCGCGCGACAGCTACGGCACGCCCGGCCCGTACGAGGACGCCGTCCAGGACATGCCGATCTTCGAGGAGAACGGCCCGGACGACTTCCGCGGGGTCGACATCATGCGGGCCGTCCGCAGCTTCGACCCGTGCCTGCCCTGCGGCGTCCACATGTACCTCGGCAAGGGGAAGAAGCTCGAGAAGATCCACTCGCCCATGTTCGGCGCGACCCATGGCTGAGCAGCGGCGGGACGGGCGCCCGACCGGGCGACCGGACGACCGGCGGCTCGGCGAGGGCGACGTCGCCGAGCGGCTCACCCGCATCGAGGCGGCGCTCGCCGCGCTGGAGCGGACGCCCGGCCGGACGGCGGAGAGCGCGCTCGACACGGTCGCGACCCTCGCCGAGGTGTACGGCGAGGCCCTCGCCCGCGTCATGGACCGCGCCGCGCACGACGCCCGGCTCGTCTCCGCGCTCACCGACGACGACCTCGTCGGGCACCTGCTCGCGCTCCACGACGTGCACCCGGCGCCCGTCGAGGAGCGGGTGGCGCGGGCCCTGGCCGACATCCGCGAGCAGCTCGGCTCGCACGGCGCGGACGTCGAGCTGGAACTGGACGGCATCGAGGACGGCGTCGCGCGGGTGCGGCTCCCGGACGAGGCGGGCGGCGGCTGCGGGAGCTGCGGCGGCGGCGCGGACACCGCCGGGAGGGTCGAGGACGCGGTCCGCGACGCGGTGCTCGGCGTCGCGCCCGAACTGTCGGCGATCGAGCCGGTCCGGGCGCCGTCCGGACGTCCCGCCGCGGCCGGTGCGGGGGCGTTCGTGCCGGTCGAGTCGCTGTTCCGCGCCGTGCCGCCGGCGGGAGGGCCCGCATGACCGCGCTCGAACGCCTCGTCGCGCGCGCGGCCGCGCGCCGCGACACCGCCGCCGGGGAGCGCTGCGACCTGTGCGCCGAACCGATCCCGGACGACCACGGCGGCGGGCACGCGCACGTCCTCGACGAGCGCGGGGACGGGCTGCTGTGCGCCTGCCGCGCCTGCGCGCTGCTGTTCGAGCGGGACGCGGCGGGCCGGGACGCCGAGGGCCGCGGCCACTTCCGGCTCGTCCCGGGCCGCCGGGTCCGGCTGCCCGGCGTGCCGGTGGACGGCCTGGGCGTCCCGGTCGGCCTGGCGTTCTTCATCCGCCACGACGACGCCGCCGCCGGCGACGGCGACGGCGAGGGCGACGGGGGCGGGAGCCGGGTCACCGCGCACTACCCGAGCCCGGCCGGCGCCACCCGCTGCGACGTCGACCCGGCCGCCTGGGCCGCGGCCGCCGAACGCTGCGAGCCGCTGCGGTCGATGGCGCCCGAGGTCGAGGCCCTGCTCGTCCACACCGGGTCCGCCGGCGCGGGCGCGGCCGGGCGCGGCGGGCTCGCCGAGGAGCGCTGGCTCGTGCCGATCGACGACTGCTACCGCCTCGTCGCCGCCGTCCGGCGGTCCTGGAAGGGGCTGTCCGGCGGCCGCGACGTGTGGCCCGAGATCGGGCGCTTCTTCGCCGACCTCGCCGTCCGCGCGGGTGAGGGGACGGGCGCCCGCGCCGGGGAACACCCCGCCGAGAAGGGAGTGACGTGACCATGTCCGAGATCAGGGTGGGCAAGCCCCACATCAGGACCGACACGCCGTCGCACACCCGGGGCGTGCGCATGGGCAACAAGGAAGGCAACTACCGCAAGCAGCGGGGCCACCACGAGGACGGCACGGCGGACGCGCGCCGCTCGACCGGGGTCAACCCGAAGAAGCACGACGCGATCCTGCCGATCATGCCCAACCTGCCGCCCGGCTGACCACCGGGACCGGCCCGACCGGATCGACCTACCTACCTGACCGACCGACCGAGAAGGAACGAACATGCGCCTGTGGAAGATCGCCGCGGCCGTGGCCGGACTGGCCTGCTTCGCCATGCTGGTGAAGGAGTACCCGGCCGTGAAGCGCTACATCAAGATGGAACGGATGTGAGCCCGGCCGCCGCGGCCGGAGGGCCGGGCTGATGTGCCTGGGCATCCCCGGGGAGATCGTCGAGCTGCCGGCGGACGGGACGGACATCGCGAAGGTCGAGGTCGTCGGGGTGCGCCGCGCCGTGAACATCGGCCTCCTCGACGACGAGCGGCTCGCGTGCGGCGACTGGGTGCTCGTGCACGTCGGGTTCGCGATGTCGAAGATCGACGAGGCGGAGGCCGCCGCGACGCTGCGGCTGCTGCGCGGGCTCGGCGCGGCGTACGACGACGAACTGGACGCGCTCCGCGGATCGGACATCGATCTCGGCCGGAGCTGAACCGGAACGGCAACCCGAACGGAAAGGCGCGACCATTGCGGTTCGTCGACGAATACCGCGACGCGGAGCAGGCGCGGATGCTGTCCGCGCGCATCGCCGCCCTGTGCGAGCCGGGACGGCTCTACAAGTTCATGGAGGTGTGCGGCGGCCACACCCACACGATCTACAAGCACGGGCTGGAGGACTACCTGCCGGAGACCGTGCAGCTCGTGCACGGGCCCGGATGCCCGGTGTGCGTGATCCCGATGGGGCGGGTGGACGACGCCGTCGCGATCGCCCGCGACCACCCGGACGTGATCCTGGCGTCGTTCGGCGACATGATGCGCGTCCCGGGCGGCACGGGCTCGTTCCTGGACGCGAAGGCGGCGGGCGCCGACATCCGGATGGTGTACTCGCCGCTGGACGCCCTCAAGATCGCGAAGCGGAACCCGGAGCGGCGGGTCGTGTTCATGGCGATCGGGTTCGAGACGACCGCGCCGTCGACCGCGATGACCGTGCTGCGCGCGGAGGCGGAGGACATCCGCAACTTCTCCGTCTTCTGCAACCACGTGACGATCATCCCGGGCATCAAGGCGATCCTGGATTCGCCGGACCTGCGGCTCGACGGGTTCCTCGGCCCCGGCCACGTCTCGACGGTGATCGGCTGCCGCCCGTACGGGTTCATCGCGGGCGAGTACGGCAAGCCGCTCGTGTGCGCGGGGTTCGAGCCGCTCGACGTCCTGCAGTCGGTGCACATGCTGCTGGAGCAGCTCGACGAGGGCCGCAGCGAGGTCGAGAACCAGTACGCCCGGGTCGTCCCGTGGGACGGCAACCCGCGGGCGCTCGCCGCGATCGCGAAGACCATGGAGCTGCGGCCGTACTTCGAGTGGCGCGGCCTCGGGTTCATCTCCCACTCGGCGCTGCGGATGCGCGACGCCTACGCCCGCTTCGACGCCGAGCGGCTGTTCGACCTGCCGGGGGTGCGGGTCGCGGATCCGAAGGCATGCCAGTGCGGCGAGGTGCTGAAGGGCGTCCTGAAACCGTGGGAGTGCAAGGTGTTCGGGACGGCGTGCACGCCGGAGACGCCGATCGGGACGTGCATGGTGTCGTCCGAAGGGGCGTGCGCCGCGTACTACAACTTCGGCCGGTTCACGCGGGAGCGCGTGCAGGAGGCGAGCCGGGCATGACCGCGGAGACGTCCCGTGAGGAGCTGGTCCTGGAGCGCATCGAGCGCGCGCGCCGGCGCCGCCCCCGCGTGCGGGAGGAACGGGTGACGCTGGCCCACGGCGCCGGGGGCAAGGCCACGCAGACGCTCGTCGACGCCGTGTTCCTGGAGGCGTTCCGCAACCCCGCGCTGGAGGCGCTCGACGACGGCGCCGTCCTGCCCGTGGACGCCGGGCGGCTCGTGTTCACGACCGACGCGCACGTCGTCTCGCCCCTGTTCTTCCCGGGCGGCGACATCGGCGAGCTGGCGGTGAACGGGACGGTCAACGACCTCGCCGTGTGCGGGGCGCGGCCGCTGTACCTGTCCGCGGGGTTCGTCCTGGAGGAGGGCTTCCCGGTGGACGACCTGCGCCGCGTCGTCCGGTCGATGGCGGACGCGGCGGCGCGCGCGGGCGTCGCGGTCGTCGCCGGGGACACCAAGGTCGTGGAGCGCGGCAAGGCCGACGGGTGCTTCATCACCACGTCCGGTATCGGCGTCCTCGAAGGCGCGGGCGCGCGCGCAGAGCTGGGCGCGCGGTCCGTCCGCCCGGGTGACGCGGTGCTGGTGTCGGGGCCGATCGGCGACCACGGCGTCACCGTCATGCTGGCGCGCGGCGAACTCGACCTGGAGGCCGACGTCGCGTCCGACACGGCCGCCCTGCACGGGCTCACCGCCGCGCTGCTCGACGCGGTGCCGGGCGGCGTCCGGATGATGCGGGACGCGACGCGCGGCGGGGTCGCGACGGTGCTGAACGAGATCGCGGACGCGTCCGGGTGCGGCGTCGTGCTGGACGAGGCGGCGGTGCCGGTGCGCCCGGCCGTCGCGGGCGCGTGCGAGCTGCTCGGCATCGAGCCGCTGTACGTGGCGTGCGAGGGCCGGTTCGTCGCGGTCGTGGACGGGACGCGCGCGGACGCGGCGCTCGCCGTGCTGCACGGGCACCCGCTCGGCGCGGGCGCCGCGGTCGTCGGGACCGTCCGGGACGACCCGCCCGGCCTGGTGCTGCTCCGGACGGCGTTCGGCGGCACCCGCATCGTCGACACGCTGGTCGGCGACCCGCTCCCCCGCATCTGCTGAAGCGCGCGCCCCGCGTCACCCCCGCC
>NZ_QHJN01000143.1:0-20780 GCF_003947565.1 Actinomadura sp. WAC 06369
GTTCCGATTCGGGGGTCCGCGGGGATTCGTCGTCGTGAGGGATGGAAGCTCCTGGCGCCTTGTCGCCGTTCTGAGATATGTCGTTCTCGCGGCTTTTTTCGGGTTCGGGCGGGGGTGGAGCCGCGGATTCCGGCCGCTCGGACGCCCCTTCGGACGTCCCTTCGGGCGCCTGGTCGGACGCCTGGTCGGACGCCTGGTCGGGCGCGGTGCCGTCGCCGTCCCGGGCGCGCCCGGCGCCCTTTCTCCTGTTGCTCACAAGCCCCCCGTGATCAATGCGTTACCGACGATACCCGAGGGGGTCGGTGCGGCGAGCCGTCGATGAGAAGGACGGCCGACGTCCCCGCGCGGTTGTCGTCATCGGAGAACGCGCGAGCGGCGGGACCCGGTTCCGGGTCCCGCCGCTCGCGGAAGTGCGCTCGGTCTCAGAACTCGCGCGCTCAGAACTTGGCGAGGACGTCCACGATGAAGACGAGGGTGTCGTCGCCCTTGATTCCGGCCTGCGGGTTGCCCTGCTCGCCGTAGCCTTCCTTCGGCGGGAGGACGAGCATGACGCGGCTGCCGACCTTGACGCCGGTGAGGCCCTTGTCGAAGCCGGGGATGGTGGCGCCCTCGCCGATCGGGAACGCCTGCATCTGGCCGGTCTCCCAGCTGGAGTCGAAGACCTCGCCGTTGCGCCAGAGCCGCCCCTGGTAGTTCATGACGGCCTTGTCGCCCTTGGCCAGCGCGGGCCCGGTGCCCTCGACGAGGGTGACGGCCTTCAGCGCCTTCGGCGCGTCCGCGTCGGGGATCTTCACCTCGGGGGCCTTGCCGGCGCCCTTGTCCTCGACGGTGGGCAGGCCGTCGTCGTCGACCTTCTTCTCGGTGCCCTTTGGGACCGCGTTCTGCGGGACGGACGCGCGGATGTCGGCGACGAACAGCAGCGAGTCGGTCTTCTCGATGCCGAGCTGGGCGCCCTGCTCGCCGAAGCCCTTGCCCGGCGGGACCTCCACGACGACGCGGCTGCCGACGGCCTTGCCGATGAGGCCCTCGTCGAGGCCCTTCACCGGGCTCTCGCCGACCTTGATCGGCGTGACGCCCTCGCCCTGCTCGTAGGTGCTCTCGGACTTCTCGCTGGAGCTCTTGACCTTCGAGTTCTCCGGGTCGTCCTTCGGAGACCACTTGTAGTAGACGAACTGGAGGAACGCGGTGTCGCCCTTGGCGACCTTGTTCCCCTCGCCCACGATCGGCGTCGACACCTGCAGCGACTTGGGCGGCGCGACCTCGGTCGGGATCTCGACCTTGGGCGCCTTGCCGAAGGCGCCGGTGACGGACACGGCCGGGTCCGGGCGCGTCAGGTAGTAGGTCGTGCCGCCCGCGATGGCGACGACGGCGACGACGGCGCCCGCGATCGCCGCGATGCGGCGGCGCTTCGCCTGCTTGGCGGTGAGCGCGGAGGGCCGGTTGAGGCCGCTGCCGCGTCCGGCGCTGATGCCGTGCGGGGTGAACTCCGGGCTCCGGATGCTCTTGGCGTTCGGGATCTTCGCCTTGACCGCCGGTTCGCCCCGGGGCTTGTCATCCTCGGACATGTTTCCTCACTCGCTCCGGGTTCGACGACAACACGGATTGACCACCCTTCCAGGCCCGGGCTAAGCGCAGCGTGAAAACCGCGTGAAGGAGGCCGACCCGCAATCTACCGGTCATACCCCCATGAAGGGGCCGCTCGGCGGCTTGGAAGCGGCCCCCAGCGTACTAACTCCGCGCCAGGATGCGACGCTTCCCGCCCTGGACGTCCCGCTGGTCGAGGACGCGGAAGCCGTCCGGGAGCAGGGACGCGGGCTCCCCGGGGGCCAGGCACCACGCGGCGGGCAGGTGCGGGCGGTCCCGGCGCGCCGCCGCGGTGAACGCCTCCCACGCCAGGACGCCGCCGGGCGCGACGGCGGGCACGGCGGCGGCGAAGGCGGCGCGGTCCCAGAACCCGGTGCACAGGACGGCCGCGAACGCCGCGGCGGGCGGCCGCCACGTCCCGAGGTCGGCCTGGACGAGCGTGATCCGCGCGGCGAGCCCGCGGCGGCGGGCCGCGGCGCCGAGCCGGGCGAGCGCGACGTCCGAGATGTCGACCGCGGTGACGGGACGTCCGGCCGCGGCGGCCGACAGCGCGGCGCCGGACGGCCCGCACGCGAGGTCGAGGACGGGCCCGTCCGGGGCCGCGCGGAGCGCGTCGGCCGCGAGCGGATGCGCCGGGGGCACCGGCGCGCCGGCGTCCGCGCCCGCGGAGCCGTCCGGGGCGTACTTGGCGTTCCACCGCAGGCGGTCGGGGTGGTCGGCCAGGTCCGGCGGTACGCTGTCGTCCATGCCCCGAGGCTAGCGGCGCTCCGCGATCAGCAGCATGAACAGGGCCGTCGGGAAGCCCTTGCGCCACCACGGGTCGTCCTGGAGCTGCTCCGGCGTCGGGTGCGGCTCGCGCAGGTCGGCGATCACGAAGCCGGCGTCTCGGAGCGTTCCAGAGTAGTACTCGAGGGGCCGCAGCCACGATGTGATCATCGCGGGGGACTCCAGGCCGTCCACGTTGAAGTACTGGTCGACGCCGCGCGGCCGGAAGTAGCGGGACGCGGGGACGCTGTTCATCGCGCCCTGCTCGGAGTTCTCCACGTAGAAGCAGGGGTGCAGGGTCAGCACCACCAGCCGTCCGCCGCTGCGCAGCACCCGCGCGAACTCGCCGATCGCGGCCGTCGGGTCCTGCAAGTGGCTGAACAGGTGGTTGCAGACGACGAGATCGAACTCGCCGTCCGCGGCCGGGACGTCGTCGACGCCCGCGCGGACGAACGACAGCGAGCCCCGCACGTCCGGCGGGGCGGCCGCCGCGGCCGCGTCGACCAGCCCCTGCGACACGTCGACGCCGAGGACGTCCGCGCCGTCCGCGGCGAGCTTCCGGGCGATGTACCCCTCGCCGCATCCGGCGTCCAGGACGCGCAGGCCCGCGGTGTCGCCGAGCGCGTCGAGGACGGCCGCGTCGGTCAGCTCGGTCCGGTACCGGTCGCGGCGCTCCCGGATCACCCTGACCCAGTACTCGGCGTTGTCCTCCCATCGCTGCCGCGTCAGCTTCGCGATCGCTTCCGCCGTGTCCTCCACCGGCTCCCCATTCTTTCCCGTCATAGCGTCCGCGTCCGGGACGTCGATTCAGATGCGGCCCTTGAGCTGGCGCACCAGCGTTTCGCAGCTCTCGCGGACCCTGCGGTCCGTGCAGTCGGACATCCGCAGCTGCAGCGCCCGGACCAGCTCCGGGAGCTTCCCGCCGAACGCGGGGTCGCGCTTCAGCGCGAGCGGAACGTACGTGGACGCCAGGTAGTACACGCAGGCGTCGTTGTAGGCGGTGATCTCCCGCAGGACCTCGTTCGCGGTGTTGCGCAGCGACAGCGAGCTGGGGAGCGTGAAGTCGGAGCTGATCCGCCCGTCCCGCATGTAGGTGGGGAACGACCATTCCTCCAGCGCCGCGTAGACGGGCGTGGCGTCCAGTTCCCTGCGGTAGCGCTCGGCGAGGTCGAGGTCGCCGGTCTTGATCAGCTGGCCCATGACGACGCCGCGCATCATGAACGCGTCCTGCCGTCCGGGCACCTCGAACCCGAGGTCGGTCTCCAGCTCGGCCCCGACCTTGCTGACCTGGTGCGTCAGGATGTTCAGCGCCAGGATCGAGTGGAACGAGTACGACTTGCGGTTCAGCCGCGGCGCCAGATCGACCGACGACTCGAAGAGCCGCTGCGGGTTGCGCAGGAGGCCCTGGCCGGGCTCGGCCGAGTAGAGCGACTCCAGCGCGCTGTCCTGCTCGCGGCCCCAGAACCGCGCGATGAACGACGACGTCTTCTGCGTCGCCTGCCCCCGGACGATGTGCAGCCCCGCCTCCAGCGCGTTCAGCAGGTGCTGCTGCGGGAGCGTCGACCGCTCCAGGACGTCCACGTCCACGTCGAGGCCGGCGGCGTGCAGGTCGGCGACCAGCGCGTCGCGGCGCTTGCGGACGGCGTGCGCCATCGAGTACTCGGCGATCCCGGGGATCGACGACATCAGCGCCTGCAGCGACCGCCCGGTCACCCGGTCGAGCCACTCCGGGTTGTCCCACAGCCGGAACACGGTGCTCTCGTCCAGCCCCGAGAACGCGGCCACGTCGGACATGTTCAGGCCCATGTCCTTGGTGATCTCGGAGAGTGACTTCGGCTCGCCGTCCGCGGTCATCGCCCGTCCCGGGAGTGGCAGGTATGGACGGTTCGATCGTAGCGAAGCGGGGCGCTTCGGGCGCCCCGGAACGGCGGACGCGCGGTGACACGGCATGGCGGCGCGCCCGGGTCAGTCCGGCCTGCGGCCGATGCAGCCGACGAGCGGCGTCGGACCGGACCGGCGTCCGGGGGCGGCGAGCGGCACCGCCGCCGGGTACGGGCCGGTCACCGCGAGCGCCCCGCAGATCCGGTCGATCTCCGCACGGCTCCGCGGGGTGAACGGCAGGCCCGTCTCGTGGCCGCGCGCCCCCAGTTCGGCCAGCTCGGGCGTCCGCTCGACGTGCGTGAGCGCGACGCTGCTGCCCGGCGGGAGCCCCGCCACCAGCGCGGCGACGACGCCGCGCGGGTCGTCCGCGTCGGTCAGGAACTCCAGCACCCCGCACAGCAGCACCCCGACCGGCCGGTCGAAGTCGAGCGGGCCGCGCAGCCGGGCGAGCAGCCCCGCCGGGTCGCGCAGGTCGCCCGCGACGGCCGCCGTGCCGGGCTCCGCGGCGAGCAACGCGCGCGCGTGGGCCAGCACCATCGGGTCGTTGTCGACGTAGGCGACGCGGCAGGACGGGTCGGCGCGGCGGACGACGTCGGCGGTGTTGACGGGCGCGGGCAGTCCGCAGCCGATGTCCGCGAACTGCCGCACCCCCTCCGTCTCGGCGAGGAGCCGTGCGGCGTGTTCCAGGAAGCCCCTGTTCGCCTGGACGAGCCGCGTGATCACCGGCGCGAGCCGACTTGCCCGCTCGGCCGACTCCCGGTCGAGCGCGTAGTTGTCCTTGCCGCCGAGGTAGTAGTCGCACATCCGCGCGATGTTCGGGAGGACCCCGCCGAAACGCGCGCCGCCGTCCACGCCCCCGTCCGGGGACGAGCCGGGCCGGCGGCCCGCGCTCAACGCGATCCCCCGCGTCACGGCAGCCGCCACCCTTCGTCGACCGCGATCCCGAACCAGGACACCGCCGTCCCGCTCGGGCCGCGGTGGACGCCGAAGTCGGCGGCGAGCGCCTGCATCAGCGCCAGCGCCCGGCCGTCCGCCGGGCCCGGTTCGTCCGGTCCGCCGGGCCGCCCCGGCGGCGGCCCCCCGTCGGTGATCTCCACGCGGACGAACCGGTCGATGTGCAGGACCGCCAGCATCACGGTGCCGTCCGGCCGCGGCCGGCCGTGCAGCACCGCGTTCGTCATGGCCTCGCTCGTCAGCAGCTCCAGGTCGCCGAGCCGGGACCGGTCGGCGCCGAAGTGCTGCCCGACGAGTTCGCGGACGTAGGACCGGGCGAGCCGCACGGCGGGCGGCGTGGCGGCGAGGTCGATCTCCCCGATCAGCCGGCCGGACGAGCCGTTGGCGCGGGCGGCGGGAGCGGAGAGTTCCAGGGCGGGCGCGGAGACCGGGACGAGCACCGGCGTCCCGGACCACGTGTCGGTGGCGTTCATGGCAGCGACGGCTTCACGTCTCCGTGTCGGGCTGTAAGCGAACATCATGTTCCATGACCTGGTGGGAGTCTCGGGCATGGGCAGGAACTCTGCGGGCGACCTGGCGTTTCCGCTCGCACGACATCCACTCTGACGCAGCGCGCGGGCCCCGGTCACGGTCGCTTGCACGCGCGCAAGCACCTTGCGCCCGCCTGCACCGCGTCACGCACCGTCCAAGATCCACCGCATACCGATCCGGTAACGGACCGGACCGCCGCCGGAACCCGCCGAAACCCCCGTGGCCGAACGCGGCCGTGCCGTCCGGCCGGGCGCGCGGACACCTTCCGTCCCGTGCCGTCGACGGCACCTCGGCCCGGACGCCCCGGGGTTCACCACGTTCCGCTGACCGGAGCACCCGCGCCGGCCGGCACCCGTCCGAGCCGGCGGGTCAGCCCCGCACCCGGTGGACGGCGAAGCCCCGCACCCCGGACCCGCCGACCCGGTGGACGATCTCGGACGGGGTCAGGACGGCGAAGCCGCCGCCGATCGTCGCCGGCCGCCCCGGCAGGCCGTCGGACACGCGGCGTCCGGCGGCGTCCAGGAGGAGGAACCGCTCGCCCTCCCCGCCGGGCCGGACGCCGTCGGGCCGGTGGACGGCCGTGAACCAGTCCCCGGCCGCGCCGTAGAGCGAGAGGGAGCCCGTCTCCAGCAGGTCGCGGACCCGGGCGGCGCCGTCGCGGACCCGCACCGTCACCGCGCGCCCGACCGGGCCCGTCGCCCCCACCGCCCCCGCCTCGCAGACGATCAGCGCGCCGCCGTCCCCCTCGCACCGGCGGAGCCGCACCGTCCGGGCGAGTTCGCGGCCGGTGGCCCGGTCGAGCACGGCGCCGCCGTCCGCCGTCCCGACGACCGCGGCGCCGCCGCCGTCGTACAGCAGGCCGGGCTCCCGGTACCGGTCGCCGAGCCGCCAGCGCGGCTCGCCGTCCGCCGTCCCGTACGCGACGAGGTCGCGCGGCTTCCGCTTCCCCTCCTCGTCGCGGGCGGTCTCGGCGGCGAGGACGAGCCCGCCGCCGATGCTCTCGGGCGTCATCCCGCGCTCGCGCCACAGCTCCCGCCGCGTGCCGGTCGCGTACACCGCCATGATGTCCTCGCCGCCGCGCACGGCCGACGAGATCTCCACCGCGAACGCCTCGTCGCCGGCCGCGGCCAGGGACACGAAGCCGTCCCCCCGGACGACCTCCTTCTTCCACCGGACGCCGCCGTCGTCCAGCGAGAGCGCGGCGACGCCCTCCGCGCCGCCGGACGCCCGGTAGCGGACGAGCGACAGCCGCTCCCCGCCCGCGGAGACGACGCGGACCCGGAGGACGTCCGCCGCCTCGGCGCCGCCGCCGAGCGGCGCGCCCTCGGCGACGGACCACCGCACCTTCCCGGTGCCCGCGTCGGCGACGACCTGCGTGTCGGTCTCGTCGTGGTCGCGCCGCGGGCCGGTGTAGACGACGGAGTCCCCGGCGAGTTCGATGTCGATCACCCTGCTCAGGCCGGTGTCCCTGCCGGGCGGATCGGGTGCGGGTTCCACCTCGGCCCGCCACAGCGGCGCCGTCGCGATTCCGGGAGGCCGCGGCGCCGGTTCGGCCGGTTCGGCCGCTTCGGCCGGTTTCCTGCCGACGGCGGCGGGGACCACGGCCAGGTCGCCGTCGTCGACCTCGAACGCGGCGGCGTCCGGCGACAGCGCGGCGATCCCGTCGGACGGGACCGGGCCGAGCCGGTTCGCCGCCCGGTCGACCATCGCCTGCCGGGGGAGCCCGCCGGGCTGTTCGGTGACGAAGATGCGGTCCCGCCAGACCGAGCTGACGCGGAACGACGTCCTTTCGTCGAACGGCGGGGTCTCCGCCGTGAACACCTTCCCGCCGGTACCGGAGCGGACCGTTGCCAGCCGCCCGTGCAGGGTCGAGCACGCGATCAGCGTCCGGCCGTCGTCGGCGCAGTCGCGCAGGCGGTCGGCGTACCCGCGGACGCGGCCGGTGGCCGAGTCGAGCAGGACCGTCCGGTAGTCCGGCAGCATCCTTCCCGGTTCCGGCTCCGTCACGTCGACGACGGCCGTGTCGCCCGCCACCGCGTCCAGATGGGCGCTGTCGAACACGTCGCCCGAGTCCCAGAGCATCCGGCCGCTCCGCACGTCCAAGGCGAACACGTCGGTGCCCGTGCGCCGCGGCCCCAGCCGTTCCGCCGGAGGCTGCTCGCCGCGCGTCTCACCGAGCACCGCGTCGCCGGCGAACCGGTAGGCCCAGCCGCCCTCGTGCTCCCACAGGACCCGGCCGGTCGCGGGGTCCAGGGCGACGGTCTTCGGACGCGCGCCCCGCTCCGCCTCCACGCTCGCGAGGATCGCCCGCGTGTCCGCCGCGAGCAGCCGCACCCTCGGCCCGGGGCCGTCGCCGCCGGACCCGGGACGGGCGAGCGCGCGCTTCCAGCGGACACCGCCGTCCTCGCCCGACAGCGCCGCCACCCCGGTCTCCGCCTGCTGCGGCGGCTTCCCGGCGTACCGGACGAGCACGGACCAGTCGTCTCCCCGGCCGTACGCGAGCGGCTCGCCCATGGCGCCCCGCAGGGCACCGGGCCCCGCATCGGCGTGCGCGCCGTCACCGTCCAGCAGGGGCTCCCCGCTCTCCAGGACCCAGCGCGGTTCGCCGGTCCGCAGACCGGTGACGGCCAGCCGGTCCCTGCCGCCCGCGTCGCCCGCGACGACGGCGGTGCCGCCGTGCAGCCCGATCCCCGCGGCCTCCACCATGCCGAGGTCGCGGGTCGTCCACATCGGGGATTCGCCGAACCGGACCGGCGCCGGGCGGCGCTCGCCGTCCGGCAGGGGTGCGGCGGCCTCGTCCCCGAGCACGCACACCGCGTCGAGGACCGCCACCACCGCCAGGAGGACGGCTCCCGCGGCCATCGCGCGCGCCCGGTTCGACTTCGGCAGCAAGCGGCACCCCATGCGTGGAAACCCGGTGATCGGTCGTTCCGGCTGGGACGGCCGTGACGCGTCCCCGGTTCCGCCCCGACCGGACACGGCCGGTGCCGCGGCGGCCGGGGGCCGGCCCGCCGCGGCACCGGTTTCGTGCGCCGCTACCGGGCGAGCAGGGCCGCGACGGCCTCCGGTGCCTCGGGGTGCCGCGCCACCAGGGCCGCGGCCTCACCGCCGCCTGCGGCGGCCGGGGCCGAGCGCCACTCCACCGGGTGGCCCAGCAGGGCGGCGACGGCCTCGGTCGTCGCCGGGCGCCCCGCCAGCAGGTCCGCCACCGGACCGGACACCGCCGACGGAGCGGCCGCCGCCGGGGCCTCCGCGTCGCCCGACCACGGGGGCGTCCACGCGTCCAGGGCCGGAAGGGAACCCGGGAACGTGCGGGACGCCTCGTGGACGAGCACGGGCACCATCTCCCGCGCGTGGTCCTTCAACGTCGTGATCAGCTTCGGCAGCCAGGGCAGCAGCACCCGGTCCGGGAGCCGCCCGAACGCCTTCGACAGGACCTCGACGACGAGCGGCGCCAGCCCCGGCGCGGGATCGAGGGCCTGCACGAAACCGCTCAGGTAGTGCGGGAACGACGGCACCGACAGCGGCGACGCCAGCAGCTCGTCGCACCGGGCCCGCACGTCCGCCAGCGGCATCAGGCCGAGCTGCGACTTCGCCGCCCACAGCAGCGCGACCTTCGCGGGCGCCTCCGGATGCGACTGCCGCACCGCCAGCTCGAGCTGCGCCCGGTCGCAGCCGAGCGACAGCGCGAGGCTCTCCATCCCGAGCAGGAACCCGAGCATCGCCGCGACCTGCCGGACGCCCGAGTGCTCGTCCACGAACGCCGTCGGCAGCAGCGTGCAGTAGTGCGCGTACCCGGCGGTGACGAACTCGCGGCACCACTCCGGCAGCTCCGGCTCGGTCGCGCGGTAGTGCGCGAGGAGCCGCCGGATCCGGCGCAGCACCTCGGGCGCGTCGTCCACGGTCCGCTCGGCGGCCAGCAGCTCGACGGCCCGCGCGCCCAGCTCGTCGGCGAACCGCCCCGCGTCCAGGTACACCACGGCGTCCTCGACCGCGCGCAGCGCCGCGGCCGCCGTCGCCTTCGGGTCGTACACGGCGCGCCGCAGCCGCCGCTCGAGGACCTGCTCGGCGGTGACGCCCTCGTAGCCGAGCTCGACGAGCGACCGCTGGTTGCGGCCGATCGCGAGGTCCCAGCTCTCCTGGATCGACCGCTCGCCCAGCTCCCGCGCCCCCATGATCGGGCGGACGGCGTCGTCGGGCAGCAGCCGCCGCAGCACCCACAGCAGGTCGGAGCACGGGCGCAGGGCGGGATCGGCGTCGAGGTTCAGCAGCGCCCGCTGCACCGTCCGCTTGCCCAGGTCGAGGCCCAGCGGCTCCAGCCGGTCGAGGACGTCGCGGGCCAGCGGCGGCAGCGACTCGTACCCGACCTGCCCGACCCGGTCGCCGCCGAGCAGGATCTCGCACAGCCGCGCCACGTCCCGCCGCCCCGGCACCCGGTCCTTCTCGATGCAGGTGACGGCGGCGTCCTGGAAGTCGTACGGGGTCGGGCGGGTCCGGCCCCGCATCCCGGCGAGCAGCACGGACGTCTCGAACACGGCGATCGCGTCGGCGGTCGACGCCAGGTACCCGTTGCGGCGGGCGAGCCCGACGATGTCGACGCACCAGCCGAGCAGCTCCGACTCGTCCAGCGGGTCGAGGGCGGGCGGCCGGGCCAGGAACCCCGACAACCGGTCCGCGGTGCCCGCACCCGCGCCCGCCGGGGCGGCCGGCGCGGGCGCCTTCTTCCGCCCGCCGGCGGACGCGCCCCGCTGCCCCTTCAGCCGGAACGGCGCCGCCCCGCCCCGCTTGACGGCCTTCGCGAACGTCGCCGCCGCGATCGACACCGACCCCGACGCCAGCCCGAACTGCGCCTCGATCGCCGAATGGCTCGACGGGATCAGCCCGTACCGCCACTTCGTGCCGGTGCGCGGCGGGATGTCGAACGGCTCCGCCGCCTCCGGGCGCAGCCCGAACCCGTCGACCCGGCTGACGGCGTGCGCCGCGCCGCACACGTACAGGCAGTCGGCCGGGTCGGCGCCGGTCGCGGCGATGTGCTCGCGCATCCGCGTCCACATGAACCGCTCGCGGCGCTCGTTGCGCTCCCGGTTGCGGGCGTGCGGGTCCAGCCGCCGGAACAGGCTGCCGATCAGCGTCATGACCTGCCGGTACGTGGCGTAGTCGGCGCCCACGAGCGGCTGCTCGACGTACTGGTCCCACCACTCGGACCAGTGCCGCACCTTCCCGTGGTGCAGCAGGTGCTCCTCCAGCTCCGCGAACCCGGGCCGCAGGTCGCCGATCTCGATGCCGACGGCGTCGCCGTGCAGCCCGTCCTCGTCGCCGGACCCGTCCGGGACGTCCGGTCCGGCGGGGCCGTCGGACTCGGGCGGGTCCCACTGGTAGACGTGGTCGGTGGACCGGTCGACCAGCACCAGCTCCACCCCGTCGGTCTCCTGCGCGTACGCGATCGCCTGGTACTCGGCGGACGCCTCGGTGATCGGCGCGATCACGCTCAGCGGCGCCCACTTCTTCGGGAACCCGTCGAGCTCGTTCGCGAACGACTGCAGCGCCACCGGCAGCCGGCAGTTCTTCAGCTCCGCCAGCAGCGGCGCGAAGTCCTCGCACAGCTCCAGGTAGACGACCTTCGGCCGCTTCTCCCGGAGCCGCCGCGCCATCGCCAGCGCCGACGCGGGCGAATGGTGGCACACCGGGAAGATCTCCAGTTCCTCCCGGAGCGCCCGGTCGACGTCGTCGACCATGCCGGCGAGGAGCCGCGCGACGCCGTCCCCGGCGGCCTCGCCGTCGCCGAACGCGCGCGCCGCGTCCAGCAGCTGCTCGCGGAGCGGGCCGAACACGCCCGCGGCCGTGGCCTTCGTGGCGGTTCCGGTCATGAGAGCGTCGCGATGGTGTCGCGGCCGCCCTCCAGGAAGCCCCGCCACGTGCCGTCGTCCTTGCCGCGCGGCTCGACGACCCCGTGCCAGAACTTGTTGAGGATCGCCAGGTCCTCCGGGGAGCGGCGGGCCAGCGACCCGACGAGCGAACTGCCGAGCGTCTCCGCCGTCAGCGTCCGGTCGCCGAAGAACTGGCTGTGCAGGATCGCGTCCTCCAGCACGCCGATCTGCTCGGCCGTCGACAGCGCCGACTCCAGCTTCTCGTCGTCGCTGGTCGCCGACTCGGCGGCGGCCCGCAGGTCGGAGAAGCTCTGCAGCAGGACGTCCAGCAGCGTCGGCGGCACCTCCAGGTCGATCTCGTGGCGGCGCAGGAGCTCCGCCGTCCGGAACCGGACGATCTCCGCCTCGCTCTTCTTGTTCGTCACCACCGGGATGCGCACGAAGTTGAACCGCCGCTTCAGCGCGGACGACAGGTCGTTCACGCCCCGGTCGCGGCTGTTCGCCGTCGCGATGATCGAGAACCCGGGCTGCGCGAACACGATGTTGTCGTCGTCCAGCTCGGGAATCGACACGTACTTCTCCGACAGGATCGAGATCAGCGCGTCCTGCACGTCGCTCGTCGAGCGGGTCAGCTCCTCGAACCGGCCGATCACACCCGACTCCATCGCCGTCATGATCGGCGACGGGATCATCGCCTCCCGCGACTGCCCCTTCGCGATCACCATGGACACGTTCCACGAGTACTTGATGTGGTCCTCGGTGGTGCCGGCCGTGCCCTGCACGACCAGCGTCGAGTTCCGGCAGATCGCCGCCGACAGCAGCTCCGCCAGCCAGCTCTTGCCGGTGCCCGGGTCGCCGATCAGCAGCAGCCCCCGGTCCGACGCCAGCGTCACGATGCTCCGCTCCACGAAGCTGCGGTCGCCGAACCACTTCTGCGGGATCTCCCGGTCGAGGCCGTCCGCCCGCTCCGACCCGAGCACGAACAGCCGCACCATCCGGGGCGACAGCCGCCACGCGAACGGCTTCGGGCCGTCGTCCACCGACTCCAGGTAGTCGAGCTCCTCGGCGTACTTGACCTCGGCGGGGGCGCGCAGCATCTCGGACATCGCTCTCCTCATCGTCTGTGCCCTGGCCTCAGGCCAGGAAGTTCTTCAGTTCGGTCACGAGCTTCTGGATGCGGCCCGAGAGCACCGGGGTCCCGAGCCCCTTGAACCGCTCCCGGAACCACGGGTTCACCACCGCGCTCCCCGAGCTGTTCACCGACCCGACCGGGATGAACTTCGCCCCCGACCGGTGCACCGCCTCGAACTGGGCGAAGATCGCCTCGCCCGCCCACTCGTAGAAGTCGGAGATCCACACCACGACCGTGTTGCGCGGATCGGTGATCTTGGGCCGGGCCAGTTCCAGCGCGACGCGCCCGTCCGTCCCGCCGCCCAGCCGCGTGCGCAGCAGCACCTCGAACGGGTCGTGCACCCACGGCGTCAGGTCCAGCGCCCGCGTGTCGTACGCCACCAGGTGCACGTCCACCTTCGGCAGTCCCGCGAAGATCGACGCCAGGATCGTGCAGTTCACCATCGAGTCGACCATCGACCCCGACTGGTCCACCACCACGATCATCTTCGCGGGCGTCGTCCGCTTCGCCGTGCGCCGGTAGAACAGCTTGTCGACGTAGAGCCGCTCGTCCTCCGGGCTCCAGTTCGGCAGGTTCTTCCAGATCGTCCGGTCGAGGTCGAGGTTGCGGAACACCCGCTTCGGCGGCACCGACCGGTCGATGACGCCCGTGCTCGTCTGCTGCACCTGCGTCCGCAGCACCTCGGCGACCTCGTCGACGAACCGGCGGATCAGCGCCTTCGCGTTGGCCAGCGCGACCCCCGACAGGTTCGCCTTGTCCCGCAGGAGCTGCTCGATCAGCGACATGCTCGGCGACAGCCGCCCCGCCAGCCGCGAGTCCGACAGCACCTCCCGCAGCGCCATCCGCCGCACGAGGTCGCCCTCCAGCTCCGACAGCGTCCCCGCGACCTCCCGGCCGCCCTCGTCGCCGAGCGCGCACTTCAGCCACCCGGCGTCCCGCTGCCAGTCGGCGAGCTGCGTCGCCGACACCGCGCCGGCCCCGGTCGAGAACACGTTGAGCAGCAGCTTCGACATCAGCGCCGCCCGCCGCACCGAACCGCCGTCACCCTCCTCCACCACTCCGGCCGAGTCACCGGCGACGATGCCCCCGGCCCCGACGGGCGCATTCGCGTCCGCCGCATCGTCGTCCTGTCTGCTTGCGGTGGCCGCCTCGCCCGCCCCGGCGGGGGCGCCCGCCTGCGGGGATGCGGACGGGACGTCCGGCGCGGCCGGGGGCTCGGCGAGGTCGGCGAGCGCCTCGAACTCGGGGCCGAGGTCCGGGAAGCGCTGGACCAGGCCGTCGACCGAAACGCCCGGGGCGAGCAGTGCGGGCGGGAGGCCGAGGTCGTCCACGATCGCGACGCTCGACGACTCCAGCGCGGGCTGCTCCTCGGGCTCGAACAGGCGGGCCAGCAGCCGCCAGTACAGCACCTGCCGCCGCTTCTCCTCGATATCGCTCATTTGCGCAGCAACCGTCCCGCCCGCTCGCGCAGCACGCCGACGGCGTCGCCGGTCCGGTTGGCCGCCTTGAGCACCTTCGGGTCCGTGGGGCCGAGCGCCCAGTCGCCCGTGCACGCCTCGACCGGCTTCTTCTTCACCATCGCCCGGACGGCCAGCGGCTGCACGCGCCACGTGCCGGCGTCCCACCGGACGAGCCCGATGCAGGACGACGAGGCCCGCACGAGGTCGGGGGTGACGGGGCCGCACGCGGGCAGCCGCTCGAGGTCGAGGTTGATCGCGCGTCCGTCCAGTTCGAGGGCGGTGCCGTTCACCGCGTACCCCTCCAGGAACACCGGCTCGGCGATGCGCACCGGGTGCCGGTCCAGCGGCGGCGGCCCCGGCGCGACCGCCTCCGCAAGCTGCACCCGTGCCACCGCAAAGGGATCCGCCTCCTTGCCCGCGCGCGCTTTCGCGTCGTCCCAGATGAGGTCACCGCCCGGACGGAGCGCCATGTCCGCGACGTTGAGGCACCGGCGTTCCGCGAGCGCCTTGAGCAGGGTCGGGTGGGCGTCGAGGAGGCGCCACATCTGCGGCCCCGTGATGGTGTCGACCTTCGACGCCGCCACGGACGTCCGGACGAGCCGCGCGTCGCCGCCGGCGACCTCCAGCACGCCGTGCACCTGCACCTGGACGGACGTGCCGTGTTCGTGCACGTCCGCGCCCAGCACCAGCAGCCGCCCCGACACCGGTTCGGCCTCGGCGGCCGCGGCGCCCGCGCGGGTCAGCAGCATCCCGCGCGCCCACAGGTCGGCCCAGCGGCGCTCCGGGACCGACTCCATCGCCGCGACCGGCGACGACGCCCGCAGTTCGGCCGCGAGCCCGTCCAGCAGGACGGCCGCGCCGCGCAGCCGCGGCTCCTTCAGCAGGCCCTCGACGAACCGGTCGGCCGCCGACACCAGGTCGTGGTCGACGCCGCGCCAGCCCGCGATCGCCAGTTCGGCCAGCCAGGACCGGCAGCCGGCGAGCAGGTTCGCGGCGATGTCGTCGCCCGCGGCGGCCGGGCCGTCCGCGCGGGTGCGGCCCGCGGCCCCGTCCAGCCGCGCGAGCAGCGCGTCGTGCACCGAGCCGAGCAGCGCCGTCCGCGCCCCGGCCAGCGTCAGCAGGTGCGCCTCCGCGACGGCCCCGGCGGCGATCTTCTCGGCCGCCTCGGCCGCCGGACCGCCCAACGGCGACCCGGCGAGCGCCCCGGCCAGCGCGGCCAGCGCCGCCGCCTGCTCCGCGCCCAGCCGGCCGAACCCGCCCGCCAGCGCCGCGTCGAACCCGTCGACCAGGCCGAGCGCCTCGTCGACCCCGGCGGGCGTCCCGCCGGTCAGCTCCTCGAGCCCCACCGCCTGCATCAGTGCGCCCCTCCCGGGAACCAGTGCATCTCGGGCAGCGGCTCCGGCGACGCGGGCACCTCCAGGTACGCCAGGTGCCGCAGGAACCGGTTGAACACCACGGCCGCGGGCGCCGAGTCCTTCGTCCCGTTCAGCGCGTCGGCCAGGTCGCCGTCCTCGCCCGCGTCGACCTTCAGGTACCGCCCGACCCGCTCCCGCCCGTACTGCAGGACGGCCTCGGCGACGAGCGACTGCAGGTGCTTGCAGGGGTACGACCCGCGCAGCCCGCCGCACGGGCGGTTGTTGTTGGTGCTGCAGCTCAGCCCGTGCGTGCCCGCCGTGATCGACGACACGTACACGCGAGCGACGTCCGACCCGCTCGACACGACGCCCTGGAGGCGCCCGTCCGCGAGTTCGACGAAGGGCACCTTCGCCAGTTTCCGCGGCCGGACGGGCGGGACCACCCGCACCGAACTCGACCGTTCGAACACGCCC
This sequence comes from Actinomadura sp. WAC 06369, assembly GCF_003947565.1. Taxonomy (NCBI): domain Bacteria; kingdom Bacillati; phylum Actinomycetota; class Actinomycetes; order Streptosporangiales; family Thermomonosporaceae; genus Actinomadura; species Actinomadura sp. WAC 06369. The sequence goes on from NZ_QHJN01000143.1 coordinate 16,004, forward strand.
AAACCACGACCTCCCGCCGGTGGAACACGAACCGTTCAGCCGTGATCCACACTTGCAGCGAGGTCCGACAAACCGGGGGCGTCCGGGCGCGGCCCGCGCGGGCCCGGGGATCAGGCGTCGCGCATCCAGTGGCCGCCGACCGACCAGCCGAGCAGGCGCCGGGCGTGCGGCGGGGCCGCGCCGTCGTCGAGGCTCCCGCCGGCCAGGACGTGCCGCAGCCCCGCCAGCACCGGATCGAGCCGCCGCACGACGCCCGGGGCCTGCCGGTCCAGTTCGTCCTGCATCCACGCGACCACCGCGACCTGCTCCTTCAGCCCGCACAGCGCCAGGAAGAAGACCGCCTGCCGCCACGCGTACGCCGCGTCCTTGATCGCGCCGAGCGGGTGCGGGTCGCCGTGCACCTTCCGGACGAGCCGGCAGGCGGTGCCGAACGCGCGGCGCGCGAGACCGTCCCACCCGTCCAGCGGGTCCGCCCCGACCGGGTGCACGAGGGACGCCAGGTTGTGCGTCGTCAGGATCTGCGCCTGCTCGATGACCATCCCGTTCCCGGCGACCGACCAGCGGTCCGTCACGCCGGAACGGGCCCGGCACAGGTCGCCGAACCGCCGCGCGTCCAGGGCGCGGTAGTCGATGCCGTAGTAGCGGGCGTAAAGGGTGCCGTCGAGCAGTTCCCCCGCGTGCGCGGCGGCCTTCGCGAACTTGCCGGAGAAGCGCCCCATGAAGATGTCCGCGGCGAGTTCCTCCACGAACGGGACGTCCAGGCCCGCGCGTTCGGCGAGGGCGCGGAGCTCCGCGACCAGCGGGTTCGGCAGGATCGTGCCCGGGAAGCCCTGCAGCGCCAGCTCCGCGAGCCGGGTCAGGACGCCGCGCACCCGCGGCGCGGTGGCGCCCGCGTCGCGGTGCCGTTCGGCGGCCCGCACCCACGGCAGTTCGTGCAGCCGGACCTGGCTCTCCAGGTTCGTCAGCAGCAGCGACCGCCGGTTCCGGAACGCCCGGTACGTCGCCGCCATCACCCGCTGCAGCGCCGGGTCCGCGTACGCCTGCGAGGTCGCCGCCGCGGTCAGCTGCGGCACGAGCGCCGCCAGCACCTCCGCCGACGGGACGACGCCGCGCTCCACCAGCGTCGCCACCGGGGCCTCCAGCGCGGTCTCGACCGTGTCCCGCAGCCGGTCCGGGACCCGCGTGCCCTCCGCCACTCCCGTGCGGCGCGCCTCGTCCGCGGTCACCGGACCGACGAACGGCTCGACCGCCGGGACGCCCGCGTCGTCCGGTTCGTCCGCCAGCCGGGCGAGGACGACCTGCGCGAGCGCGTGGTGCGTGCCCCGCGCGGCGTCCGCCGCCTGCCGCCCGCGCAGCGCCGCGTGCTCCGCCGATCCGGGCGTCCCGCGCCGGGCGACCATCGACGCGATCGCGTGCCGCAGCAGCCGCGACGGCGCGCGGCCCGCGAGGACGTCCGCCAGCGACGTCCGCAGGACCGCCGCGTTCTCCTTGGGCCGGCGGTGCTTCGTGCAGCGGGTGTGCTCGGCCGCCAGCCGCTCGTACCGGGCGAGCAGCGCGGTGCCGCGCCCGCGCCAGCCGTCCGGCTCGACCGCGAGCACGCGCCCGTCCCGGACCGTCTCCAGCCAGTGCTCCAGCAGCTCGTCGGCGAACGGGTTCCACACCGCGAGCGCCTCGTTCATCGTCTCGACGGCCGCGTTCGGGCCGCGCCCGGCGATCCGCCGCCGGATCTCCCCGACCGGCTCGCGGCGCACGAGCGACGCGTCCGCGGGCTGCGCGCCGGGCCGCGGCGCGAACCGCAGCCGGTCGGCGAACGGGCCGATCTCCTCCAGCACCTCCAGCGCGCCCGCCCGGTCACCGGCCCGCAGCAGCCACGCCACGACGAGCAGCGCCGACTCCTCCGGCAGGACGACCTCGTACCGGCCGTCGTCGAGGCGCTCCTCCAGCTCGCGGACGCCGTCCTCGGTGAGCATGCGCCGGAACAGCGCCGCGCGCCGCGCGGGGACCCCGGCCCGCCGCGCCGCGTCCGCCTCGAAGCCGAGCAGGGCGCCGCCCGCCGCGGCCGCGCCCGTCGCGAACCCGCCGCGCGCCACCTCGAGCGTCACCCAGGCGGGGAGCTCAGCGACGGGCGTCCGCGATCCCACGGTCAGGGAGCCGTCGCCCATCCCGTCGAGGACGCGCCGCCAGCGCGCCAGCCGCTCCTCCGCGCGGCGGCGCGTGTCGGCGTCCTCGTGCGACATCGCGGTCGTGAACGCCTTGGCCATCTGCCCGGCGGCGTAACCGGGGTTCGCCTGCACCTCGTTCATAGCCGGCGTGGCGGGTTCCGCCCCCGCGCCCTCCGGGTCTGGAGCCCGGTGCTCTCCTGGCTGAGCTACACGCCGATCGGGTGAACGGTACGGTTGCCGCCTTTTCGGCGGCAACCGGATAACGTGGCCGGCGTGGCGGGTCCTGCCCCCGCGCCCTCCGGGTCTGGAGCTTGGTGCTCTCCTGGCTGAGCTACACGCCGATCGGGTGAACGGTACGGTTGCCGCCTTTTCGGCGGCAACCGGATAACGTGGCCGGCGTGGCGGGTCCTGCCCCCGCGCCCTCCGGGACTGCAGCCCGGTGCTCTCCTGACTGAGCTACACGCCGATCGGGCGAACGGTACGGTCGCTGCCTTTGCGGCGGCAACCGGATAACGTCGCCGCACGTAGCGGAATTCGTCCCCGCGCCTTTCGGGGACTGAGCCCGGTGCTCTCCTGGCTGAGCTGCACGCCGCCGGCCGCACACGGCACCGCGAACGGTCATCCCGCCGCGCAACGGCACCGCGTCCCCGGGCGCCGCCACTCATCCAGGTTCGCGGATCACGGCGCCCGATTGCGCGGCGAACGCATACCCGTCCGGGGCGCCGGAGGGCAGTCTTCGCCTCCCATACCCAGGGAGGAAGCATGATTCGACGCGTACTCGGCCTCGCGGCCGCCTGCGCCGTCGCCGCGGCGCTCCTCGCGGCGCCGGCGACGGGGGCCGCGGCGGACGGCGGACCCGTCGTCGCCACCGACAAGGGGAGGGTCGAGGGTGTCGCCACCGGCCTCGGCCGGGTGTTCCGCGGCATCCCCTACGCCGCCCCGCCCGTCGGTCCGCTGCGCTGGAAACCGCCGCGGGCCGCCGCCGCGTGGGAGGGCGTCCGCCCCGCGACCGAGCACGGCGGGCCCTGCGCGCAGAACGCCTCGCCGTTCATGGGGCGCGACCAGGTCACCAACGAGGACTGCCTCTACCTGGACGTCTACACGCCCGAGCAGGCGTCCGGGAACCTCCCGGTGATCGTATGGATCCACGGCGGCGCGTTCGCGTACGGGTCGGGCTCGACCTACGACGCGCAGCGGCTCGCCGCCGCCGGGAACGTCGTCGTGTCGATCAACTACCGGCTGGGCGTGTTCGGGTTCCTCGCGCATCCCGAGCTGCCCGCCGCGGAAGGCGCCGGGAACTTCGGGATCCTGGACCAGCAGGCCGCGCTGCGCTGGGTGAAGGCGAACGCCGCCGCGTTCGGCGGGAACCCCGGCAACGTGACGATCGCGGGCCAGTCGGCCGGAAGCGGCAGCGTCTGCTCGCACGTCCTGTCGCCGTCGTCGCGCGGCCTGTTCCACCGGGCGGTCATGCAGAGCGGCCCGTGCCAGCTCGTGGCGCGCACCCTGCCGGACGCCGAGGCCGCGGGCACCGAGCTGGCGCAGGAGGTCGGCTGCACCACCGCCGAGTGCCTGCGCGGCAGGCCCGCCGCCGAACTGCTCGACGCGACCGTCCCCGCCGAGGGCGAGTCGGCGCTCGCGCTGACCCTCGCGCCGACCACCGGCACCCCCGTCCTGCCGAAGGCCGCGGCGGACGCGTTCCCGGCGGGCGAGTACGCGAAGGTCCCGATGATGATCGGGACGACCCTGCACGAGGCGAGCACGCTCCTGCTGTCGTCCGGCGTCGAGGGCGCCCCCGACTCGCCGATCGTCCGGGCGCTGACGAACGCCGCGTTCGCCTGCCCCGCCCGCCGCGACGCGAAGGTGCTGGAGGACGGCGTCCCGGTGCACATGTACGAGTTCACCGAGCCGGACGTCCCGAGCGTCTACGCGACCCCGCCGGAGCTCGAACTGGGCGCCTACCACGGGGCCGAACTGCCGCTGCTGTTCGACTTCCCGGCCCGCCCGATCGATCTGGACGCGGCGCAGGAGCGGCTCGCCGCGACCATGGTCGGCTACTGGAGCCGGTTCGCCGCCACCGGCGACCCGAACGGCGCGGGGCTGCCGGAGTGGCCCGCGTACCGTCCGGTCATCGGCAAGGTGCAGAACCTCCACGCGGACGGCGTGACGAACGTGCGGGACGCCCGCTACTACACCGACCACACCTGCGCCCTCTGGGACAACACGGAAGGGCTCCCGGACATCCCGGGCACCGAGTGACCTGTCCCTGACGTGCGAGCGGCTCCCACTCAACCCGCTCGCACCGGGCCCGGGCGGGCCGACTCTATGGCGGCCCGCCCGGGCCACCGGCGTGCTTCGGCCGTCTTCCGACGAGCCCCGGTTCCGCCGTGTCCGGCGCTTTTGCGCGGTCCGGGCCGCCCCGTGCCGCCGGGCCGGGTCTTCGGTCGAGCTCCTCGGCCAAGTCGTCGGCTCCGGGGCTCGGACGGGCGGGGGATGCTCCTATAGATGTCAAGCGGCTAGATCAAGGCCGTTGACGGTGGTTGCTGGTGGGACCAGGGCGTGGTAGACCTCGCGGGCGATGTAGCGTTTGAGGCATCGGATGATCTCTTTCTTGCTCA